>CBFGYT010000023.1:0-11157 GCA_965653065.1 uncultured bacterium
CTGGGAATTACATTCATTTTGGTGTGCGTGAATTTGCTATGAGTGCGATTGCCAATGGTATCGCATTACATGGCGGTTTTATTCCTTATGTCGGTACCTTTTTAACGTTCTTAGATTATGCACGCAATGCAGTGCGTTTAAGTGCGATGATGCGCCAACAAGTCATTTATGTGTATACGCACGATTCTTTAGGATTAGGCGAAGACGGTCCTACGCATCAACCGGTAGAGCACGCCACAATATTACGCATTACACCGCATATGTCGACTTGGCGGCCTGCCGATGAAGTCGAAACCGCTGTCGCTTGGAAAATGGCGTTACAACGTCATGATGGCCCGACGAGTTTATTGTTATCACGACAAGCATTACCGGCTTTAGTACGAGATGAAAAAGCGTTGGCAAATGTAGAACGAGGCGGATATATTTTATTAGACAGCACTTCGTTCCCGTCATTAATTTTAATTGCCACGGGTTCGGAAGTAACATTAGCCGTACAAGCAGCCAAATTGTTACAACAACAAGGCGTTAGTACACGCGTTGTGTCTATGCCGTGTGTAGATCGCTTCGAAGCACAAACAGCAGAATACAAAGAAAGTGTACTACCGCGTAAAGTATTGCGCCGTTTTGCGATAGAAGCCGGCGCTTCTGCTTTTTGGTATCGCTATGTCGGCAGCAAAGGCCGTGTATTAGGCTTAGATGAATTTGGTGTTTCCGCACCCGCCGCAGATGCTTTTAATGCATATGGCTTTACAGTCGATAACATCATCACACAAGTTAATCAATTATTATCGGAGGAAGTATAAATATGGCTATTCGTGTTGCCATCAATGGGTTTGGTCGCATTGGTCGAAATTGTTTGCGCGCTATTTATGAATTAAATCAGCAAGAAAATATTATTGTCGTTGCTATTAATGATAGAAATCCAATAGAGACTATGGCGCATTTATTGCGTTTCGATTCTACGCATGGCCGCTTTCATGGTGAGATTGCGGTAGAAGGGCAACAATTGGTTGTAAATGGTCGCGGTATTCCCGTGTATGCAACCACTAACGTCAATGAATTACCCTGGAAACAATTGAATGTAGACGTTGTTTATGAATGCACAGGACATTACACCGAACGCGCTTTAGCAGAGCAACACTTAGCGGCTGGCGCAAAAAAAGTATTACTTTCTGCACCTGGAAAAAATGTTGATGCGACTATCGTCTATGGCGTTAATCATCAAACTTTAAAGGCCAGCGATGTGATCGTTTCAAATGCGTCTTGTACAACCAATTGCTTAGCGCCTTTAGTGAAACCATTACAAGATACTATAGGTATCGAACAAGGCCTCATGACGACTATTCATGCGATGACCAACGATCAATCGTTATTAGATGCGGGGCATAAAGACTTGCATCGCGCGCGCGCGGCTACTCTTTCATTAATTCCTACAAAAACTGGCGCCGCTGCGGCTATCGGCTTAGTATTACCAGAATTAAAAGGACGTTTAGATGGTTTAGCCATTCGCGTACCGCTGGCCAATGTATCCTTAGTTGATTTAACTTTTACGGCAAAACGCGCGACGTCTGTAGAAGAAGTAAATCAAATATTACAAAAAGCAACGGAAACGAAACCTTTAAAAGGTATTTTAGAATATAACGCCTTACCTTTAGTATCGATTGATTTTAATCATACGGCGGCGTCTTCTATTTTTGATGCCACACAAACACGTGTCATTGACAATCAAGTTAAAGTGTTGGCTTGGTATGATAATGAGTGGGGTTTTTCGTGCAGAATGTTAGATACTTCGCTCGCCATGATGACTGTATAACAGGAGGAACCCATGCCTAAGTTAAGAACATTAGAAGATTTAGAGTTACAAAACAAACGCGTTGTTATTCGTGAAGATTTTAATGTACCGATGAAGGATGGTAAAATTACCAATGATGCCCGTATTCGTGCGGCATTGCCCACGATTCAATATGCTTTAAATCACGGTGCTGCTGTGATCTTAGTCTCTCATTTAGGTCGCCCACAAGAAGGCGTCTGCGATGAAGCGTCTTCATTAACACCGATTGCGGCACACTTAAGTCATTTATTGAAAAAACCTGTTCCCTTAGTTAAAGATTGGCATCATGGTTTTTCTATTCTTCCGGGAGAAGTGGCGTTATGCGAAAACATTCGCTTTAGCATGGGCGAAAATAGCAATGATGAAACATTAAGCGCTGAATTAGCGGCATTAGGTGATATTTATGTCATGGATGCCTTTGCTTGCGCTCATCGCGCACAAGCTTCTACTTATGGAGCATTAGCCAAAGCAAAAATAGCCTGTGCTGGCCCGTTACTGTCTAGTGAAGTAAACGCCTTAGATCGCGCGCTTATCCGCATGGAAAAGCCTTTCTTAGCCATTGTCGGCGGTTCTAAAGTATCTACTAAATTAACCGTATTAGAAGCCTTACTCAATAAAGTCGATCAATTAATCGTCGGTGGCGGCATTGCCAATACATTTTTAGCCGCAGCGGGTTTTTCCGTAGGAGCATCTTTATATGAGCCAGACTTAATCCCTATGGCACAAAAATTATTAGCGTCTCACAAAGTGGTATTGCCCATCGATGTGGTTGTCGCCAATGAAATATCCGATACCGCAAAACATGAAGTTAAAACCCCTGATTTAGTGAGTGCGCAAAATAAAATAGTCGATATCGGCCCAAAAACCATCGCTTTATATGAAAACTTAATTGCTAAAGCAAAAACCATACTTTGGAATGGCCCCGTCGGTGTATTTGAATATGCGGATTTTGCCAAAGGGACGGAGCATATTGCTCAGAGTATTGCCAATAGCTCTGCTTTTAGCTTGGCTGGCGGCGGTGAAACCCTAAGCGCCATCGATAATTCTGGCGTTGCTGACAAAATAAGCTATATTTCTACTGGGGGCGGTGCTTTTCTAGAGTATGTAGAAGGGAAAAGCTTGCCGGCTATTGCTTTGTTAGAAAGTCGATCTCACTAATGCGGAACAGGGTTATCACCCTCGGATTGTCATCCCCGCGCACGCGGGGATCCAGTGAAAGTAGCACAAATCGTGAATTATTCCTGGATCTCGGCGTGCGCCGGGATGACAATGCACAACAATACTAACTTAAATCCGCATTTTGAATAGTGATCGATATAGACTTCATTAAGGATATGATTATGCGTCGAACTAAAATTATTGCCACACTAGGACCTGCTACGGATGATCCTGCGATATTAACTCAATTAATAGCAGCCGGTGTCGATGCGGTACGATTAAATTTCTCTCATGGTACCGCACATGATCATGCCGAACGTGTAGCTCACGTTCGTAGTATTGCCTCCGAACAAAAGAAAATCATCTGCATCATTGCCGATCTACAAGGCCCCAAAATCCGCATTACCGCTTTTGAAAATGGCTCTATCGATTTAAGAGAAAATGATTTTTTTATTTTTGACTCTGCGTTAGATGAAGATGCTGGCAATCAACACACGGTAGGACTAACTTATAAAAACTTACCTAAAGATGTTAAAGCAGGCGATACGTTGTTAGTTGACGATGGACGTTTGAGTTTTGAAGTCATTGAAGTTAAGAATTTACAAATTTGTTGCAAAGTCATTACAGGCGGCATTCTATCCGATCACAAAGGCATTAATCGCTTGGGCGGTGGGTTATCGGCCGAAGCGTTTACGGAGAAAGATCGCAGTGATTTGCATATTGCGATAGGATTAGAAGTTGATTATATTGCTTTATCTTTTCCACGTCGTGCAGAAGATATTTTGGCAGCAAAAAAAATGATTGAAGAAATGAAAGGTCATGCCGGCATTATTTCTAAAATTGAACGTAGAGAAGCATTAGAAAATATTGACAGTATTATTGAAGTCAGCGATGCAATTATGATCGCGCGAGGTGATTTAGGCGTAGAAATGGGCGAAGCAGAATTACCTTCCATTCAAAAACAATTGATCAGCCAAGTACGCGCTAAAAATAAAGTGGTCATTACCGCAACGCAGATGATGGAATCCATGATCCATAACTCTATCCCTACACGCGCCGAAGTGATGGATGTAGCCAATGCTGTGTTAGATGGCACCGATGTAGTGATGCTATCGGCAGAAACCGCCAGCGGTGAACATCCAGTAAAAGTCGTAGAAGCGATGTCTAGAATTTGTGTCAGTGCAGAAAAACATCCTAGAAGTATCTTTTCCCATCATCGCATAGACAAAACTTTTATGCGCGCAGACGAAGCGATTGCCATGGCCGCCATGTATACGGCCAATCATCTCGCTATTAAAGCCATCGTATGTTTAACCGAAACAGGTGCTACACCTTTATGGATGTCACGCATTCGCTCGGGCATTCCTATTTTAGCATTGTCACAACACAACAAAACTTTACGTAAAATGGTGTTATATCGCGGTGTTTACCCTACGCATTTCACTATGGGTCACATGGAAGATACTCGCATTGATATCAATGCGTTACAAAAATTGCAACGCGCCGGATTTCTTTCTGTAGGCGATCTAGTGATATTTACACGCGGCCCACATATTGGGGTATTGGGGGGAACGAATACCATGCGGATCTTACGGGTGGAAGCGCCGGTGTAACGAAAAGAGAAATACTCCATGCGATCTAAATTAGCCGAATACGCCAAACTCATGCGCTTACATAAACCCATAGGCATACTATTATTGCTATGGCCGACTTGGTGTGCACTGTGGTTAGCGGCACGCGGCATGCCATCACTAAAAAATTGGCTTATCTTCACTTTAGGTGTCGTTATCATGCGCAGTGCTGGCTGTGTCATCAATGATTTAATCGATAGAAAGTTCGATGGGGCTGTTGCCAGAACGAAAGACCGACCTTTAGCAACAGGCGTCATCACGCCTTCTCAAGCCTGGTTTTTATTGGCATTCCTTTGCAGCTTGGCTTTGATCTTAGTCTTATTTTTAAATTTAGCGGTCTTTTTATGGTCGTGCTTGGCATTAACCATCACGCTGCTCTATCCTCTTACTAAACGCTTTTTTCCACTACCGCAAGCCATCTTAGGATTTGGTTGGTATGTGTCTATATTCATGGCTTTTGCGGCCGAAAGCCACGTTACGGTCATTGCCCTGTGGTTTTATTTAGGTGCAGCATGTTGGACGATTGCTTATGACACTTGGTACGCCATGGCCGATAGAGCCGATGATATTAAGATCGGTATTCATTCTAGCGCCATTTTATTCGGCCAATATGACAAGCTATGGATTGTATTGTTTCAATTATTAACGCTTAGCGCGTGGGTTTATGTAGGCTTATTAGCGCAATTACATGCGATTTATTTTAGTGCGTTAATCACTTCTGCTCTGTTGTTTATTTATCAATACAAACAAACGTCTGCAGATAATGCCGCAGCGTGTTTTCGCGCTTTTATACAGAATCATTGGGTGGGCATGATTTTGTTTATGGGGGTCGTTGGTGATTATTTAGTTTATGGCAGATAGATAAAACTCTATTAAAAACCGCGAAATCCATTGGTATTAGTCTATATTCATAACCCTTGTTTTATTTGCTCCCGCCAAAAAGAATAACATCACCACAACCAACATCATTACTAAAAATAAGCCACTCATCATCACCGCAATATGATTTTTAACCAATCCCATTAAAGTCACTACGCTAATGGCAATCAATAAATCGACACTGTTCATAAGCGAAGATGCCGTGGCTTTGTCGTCGGCTCTTGCAGTCGCCAAAGCAGAAGCATTAGAGAAAATCGCCGGCATACCGATAAACATCCAAGTTGTCACTAAAAAGAAAGACAGTGTTGTTAACGAATGGGTAATCGTTAATAGTAATAATCCCAACGCACCACTTATCGCCACCAGAATCCCTATCGCAATAACTTTTCTAGAATGATAGTGCGGCGCTAATCTTGCCGATAAAATATTTCCTATCGCTATGCCCGCAAATACCATTAAATTATAAAAGCCAAACGCATCTGCTGAAAGATGCAAATTATCATGCGCAATTAATGGCGCTACCGCTGAAAAAGTATAAATAATTCCTGTGGTACTACCCCATAACATAGAATATAACCATAGCTTACTATCACGGCCTACATGATAATATTGAGAAAGCATTCTTTTTAACGTGACCGTATGGGATTGTTGCGGTTTTGTTTCGGGTAAACGCGACACTAAAAAAGCAACGCCTACACAATAAATCATAAACGCGTAAAAACAACTCTGCCAATTTAAGTATTCTACTAATATACCGCCCACAAAGACAGCTAATCCTGGCATAATCGCAAACGCCAACGTCACATAAGCAATCATCGTGCGGCGATAATCTATATCCGTAAAAACATCATTAACAATCGTAAACGTCAATGTTAATCCCGCGCTGGCGCCTATGGCAGACATAAAGCGCGCCAACAAAAATAAGTTAAAGCTGGCAGAATACGACGATATGGCGCAAAATAAAGATGCCACAAAAGCAATGCTAATACCACAATACAGCATATTTTTACGGCCATGTCGATTAGCCAAAGGACCATAAATTAAAGGACCAATTGTATAGCCTAATAAAAACAAAGAAATTGTTAATTGTGTTTGCGCTGTATCTAACTGAAACTCTCGCTGTAATACAGGGAGTCCCGGAGTAAATAATACTGCCGCTACAGAAGCAAACGAAACTAAAATAATCAACGTATAAATGGGAATATGGCCGTGACTGGTTTGTGGCATTGTCTCTCCTTCATGATATACTACATGCATTATGCATGAACTCACAATTTGCTTAAATTTAATTCGCACGATAGAACAAATAGCTCAACAGCAGCCTTCTTCCTCTATGCATGGCATTCAAGCAGTTTGGCTGGAAATCGGTGCTCTTACGGGCATTGATATAGAGGCTATACGTTTTAGTTTTCCTATCGCAGCAAGGCATAGCATCGCTAAGAATGCCACACTCCACATTGAGACTCAAGAAGGCATCGCATCTTGCCGAATTTGTCAAAAAAATGTTATAATACAGTCCGTATTAGCGCCTTGTATATATTGTAGCCAATATGAATATGATATTTTACAAGGAAAAGCGTTACGTATAATAAAGATGGAGGTGATGTAAAATGTGTGGCTATTGCGGTTGTACTGAAACCAATGAACATACGCATCATCATGATCATACTCATGAACACACTCATGCTGAAGATGCACGACTCATTCAAATCGAACAAGATATTCTTGCCGAAAATAAGCGGTTTGCGGCGCAAAATCGTGCTTATTTTACTAAAGGGCACGTGTTAGCCATTAATCTTATGTCTAGCCCCGGCGCAGGCAAAACCACGCTATTAACAGAAACGCTATTAACCATGCAGCAGCGCTGCCCTATTCGTGTCATTGAGGGCGATCAACAAACAGATTTAGATGCAAAACGCATTGCCGCAACCGGTGTTTCTGTCAAACAAATTAATACGGGTAAAGGCTGTCATTTAGATGCACATCGTGTGGGCCATGCAGTAACTGAATTAGCTGTTCCCGCACACAGTATACTCTTTATTGAAAATGTCGGTAATTTAGTGTGTCCTGCTTTATTTGATTTGGGTGAAACTGCGAAAGTTGTTATTTTATCAGTCGCCGAAGGCGATGATAAACCCTTAAAATATCCACACATGTTTGCAGAAGCCGATCTCTTGTTGATCAATAAAATTGATCTACTGCCTTATGTTTCGTTTAATGTTGCCCAATGCATAGAATATGCTAGACGCGTTAATCCCAAAATTGCCGTGTTACAAGTTTCCGCCAAAACATTAGAAGGCATGCCTTCTTGGTATGACTGGTTATCACAGGCATTTAATAAAGTGTGTGTCTCATTATCACATGATGATAAGACTACAGCTTAATATTCAAGGGTTAGTGCAAGGGGTTGGTTTCAGACCACAAGTATATCGTATTGCCAATGAATTGAAATTAACGGGCTTTATTAAAAATGCTGTCAATGGCGTTACTATTGAGATTCAAGGCGAGCAGGCTTCACTCTTTCTAGGTATACTACAAAAAAATATGCCTCCATTGTCTCATATCACACAAATAGTTCAAAATGAAATTCCTATACAAAAAGATCCCTCTGCTTTTATAATTACGCAAAGTGATGAAGGCAATAGTCACAATCATCTTGCTCGTGATTCAGCCATTTGCGATCTTTGCTTACATGATTTATTTGATCCTCAAAGTCGTTTTTATCTTTATCCTTTTGTGACTTGCATGCATTGTGGACCACGCTATAGTTTAATTCGCGCTCTACCTTACGATAGAAAATATACCAGTCAAAATAATTTTCCTTTCTGTGATGATTGTCAGCAAGAATATCATAATAGTGAAAATCGACGTTTTCATGCTGAAACCATAGCCTGTCAACGCTGTGGGCCAAGACTAACGCATGATATTACTGATATTGTCGCCACCATTCAACAAGGACAAATCGTTGCCATAAAAAGTCTTGGCGGCTATCAATTAATTTGCGATGCGCGCAATGAGTCCGCAATAAAACAATTACGCCTTAGAAAAAAACGTACTCATAAGCCATTTGCTGTCATGATGTTAAATTTAAAAAATGTATTAAACTTTGCAGACGCATCAGCGATAGAATTAAAAACATTAGCAAGCGCTATGCGTCCTATTCTGATTCTCAAAGAGAAAGCAAAAAAGCTGCCTACAGAAGTCGCACCAGGCTTAAATCGCTTAGGTATCATGCTGCCTTATACGCCATTACATTATCTTATTTTTCACGCGTTATTAAACTATCCAACTGATGCAGACTGGTTGATACAAGAGAATGATTTGGCATTGGTTGTCACCAGCGGCAACGTCAGTGAAGCTTCTTTAATTATCGATAATACCGCTGCGGATACGCATTTAAAAAATATTGCTGATTTAATCGTTCATTGCGATCGCGATATTGTCAGTGCTATCGATGACTCTGTGACACATATTGTGGCAAATAGCCCAGCACTGATTAGACGCGCGCGCGGTTATGCGCCACTTGTTCTAGAGTTACCCTATGAAATTCCTTCTACTTTAGCTTTAGGCGCGTATTTAAAAAACACTATTTGTGTGACTCGTGGTCGAGAGGCTTTTGTATCGCCACACATTGGCAATTTAAATCATCGCGATACTATTGCTATGTATCATCACACCATCCAGCATTTGTTAAAAACACTGAATGTCAAACCGGAATGTATTGCGCATGACAAACATCCTGATTTTTATTCTACGCAAGTAGCGTCTACATTCAATGTGCCTAGTATGGCTGTGCAACATCATCATGCTCATTTAGCAGCTGTAGCAGTGGAGCACGGCATTACCACACCCGCGATTGGCTTAGCATTAGATGGGTTTGGATTAGGTGAAGAAAATCAAAGTTGGGGCGGTGAATTATTGTATTATCATACAGAAAATTATCGGCGATTAGGATCTTTAACTCCTTTATTACAACCTGGTGGCGAACAAGCCATTAAACACCCTTGGCGTATGGCAGTGAGTGCTTTATTACAATTAAATCAGATCGACTTAGCAAGAGAGCGCTTTCAAAAACACCCTGAATTTGAAGCGGTTTTAACTCTACTCAATAAGTCTGAGCTTGTAATTCCAACGAGTAGTTGTGGTCGGTTATTTGATGCGGCCAGTAGTTTATTAGGGTTATGTGATTATTCAGATTATGAGGGACAAGCTGCCCTGTTATTGGAACACAGTGTAACAACGTCTTGTGTTATGGATAATAGCTGGATACTTCACAACAATCAATTAAATATGTTACCCTTAGTGCAAAAATTATTATCTTGCGATAGTGTCACGGGTGCTAATTTATTTCACGGTACATTAGCGACAGCTTTAGTGTCTTGGGTAGAACAACAAGCCAAGTTATTAGAATTAAAGCACGTCCTCTTAGCGGGAGGATGCTTTTTAAATAAAGTATTAGCCGAATTAGTGATAGAATTATTACAGCAAAAAGGATTATTGCCACTTTATCCGCGCCAATATCCGGCTAATGATGGTGGGATTAGTTTGGGGCAGGCTTGGATAGCAGGGAATGTTTTTCGTAATTGATTTGTTATTTTCACTTATATACCACTCGTACTTCAAAATGCGAAGTTAAGTTAGAATGGTTGTGAATTGTCATCCTCGTGCACGCGAGGATGACAGCTTGTGAATACGATAACCTCAGTTTGCATTTTCAAGTGCATTGAGTATAGATATGTTTGTATTGGAAGAAAGATTAGATAGAAGAAGGCAGCTTATTGCCAGGGTGTGTTCCCATTCTATAAACCGCCCGAGCACCGTAAGTTCTCTTCGGGTCATTTTGCCTGGATGGCAAAATGAGTCGTCTTGAGGCATGGATGCCGAATGACAACGACCCGAAAAGAGAACGAGGAGCACAGGATTAGCGGTTTATAGAATGGGAACACACCCTGGCAATAAGCTGCCATTCCTCAGCATATGAATAGGCATGATTTTGTGTTAATTACAAATTAGACGAGGAAAAGACTATGTGTTTAGCGATGCCCGCACAAATTACTGAATTAAAGCAACATCCGATTGCGGTTGCCAACATTGGTGGTATTGGCAGAGAAATTTCTACTGTGCTAGTCGATGATGTCAAAGTAGGTGATTATGTCATTATTCATGTAGGTTATGCATTAACGAAACTAGATGAACAAGAAGCACAAAAGACGCTAGCATTATTTTCAGAAATGGCGGAGATGGCATAACGATGAAATATATCAGCGAATTTCGCGATGGCGATTTAGCCCAGAAACTTGCAGTTAAAATAAAAGAAACTGTAGCACCAAACCGTCGTTATGCTTTCATGGAATTTTGTGGTGGCCATACACATGCAATACATCGTTATGGCATTCCTAGTTTGCTCCCTAGCAATATTGAATTAATTCATGGCCCGGGTTGCCCGGTGTGTATTTTGCCGATCGCACGTATCGATTATGCCATTGCATTTTCACAATTGCCTAATGTTATTTTGTGTAGTTACGGCGATATGTTACGCGTGCCCGGCAGCAATCAACACAGTTTATTAAAAGCCAAAGCACAAGGTGCTGATGTACGCATGGTGTATACGGTAGATGATGCACTCAAAATTGCAAAAAAGCAACTTAGACAAAGAAG
>CBFGYT010000024.1:0-10839 GCA_965653065.1 uncultured bacterium
GGGTCGCTTGGCAATGGTTCAAACCGTGAGCGGCATGGATGCCGCGCCCGAGCCTACAGGGACGTATTTACGGCGTGTTTGAAACATGACAAGCGACCCTGGATACCGATAGGCAAATTTTAGTGGCGATCGTTAGTTCCATTAATAGAGCCATAAGTGCAATAAAAGCATGAATTATAGTTAGATTATGCTTGACAAACTAAAGAAAGCTCCCTAGAATATCGACTCTCGCGGGGCTATAGCTCAGCTGGGAGAGCGCTTGCATGGCATGCAAGAGGTCGGCGGTTCGATCCCGCCTAGCTCCACCAAGAGAAGTGGTAAGTATGCACAGCGTAGTTACCAAATGACAGTTCTTTCTGTCCCCATCGTCTAGAGGCCTAGGACATTGCCCTTTCACGGCAGTAACAGGGGTTCGAATCCCCTTGGGGACGCCAATTGCGTAAAAATAAGTCTAAATATTCTTTTTTGTCAAACTCCCTTCGGGAGTTCTCGTCTCTGATTATTCTTTATAGATTGTAGTGATATTTAAGATTTTCACATCTTTGGAGTTTACATGGCGCGCCCGGAGAGACTCGAACTCCCGACACCCTGGTTCGAAGCCAGGTACTCTATCCAACTGAGCTACGGGCGCAATGGCGCTATCCTAACAAAAATCGGTGCATAAAGCTATCATTGCAGCATGTTTGTCATGCTGTAAATAATAAAAAACCCGCCGAAGCGGGTCTTTTATCGTAGGGCAAGTTCATCCTAGAACTTAGACTCCAAATCATCGCTATCTTCAGCATCACTAGATATGTCTTTATTAGGAATAAAAGTGCGGCATCCTAATACAAGCACGGCGCTGCCAGCTAACATCAATAATAAGGAAGGTTGTATCAATTGGCCATAAGCAAATAAGAATAAGCCGATAGCATACAAAACTAAGCCGATAGCACAACGGATGGCTTCTTTTTTAGCTTTTTGTAATGCTAATAATTCTTCATCATTATGAGATTGCTGAGGGGCATCCTCTAATCTTTGTGAATACTGAATTGGATTTTTGGGGCTAATGAAATTATCAAAAGCGTCAGGAGACGAGGCAAAATATGCATTCATGGTATCACTTCCTTTTGTTTGCATGAGTGTAGTTGTTACTTTATCAGGTCTTGTGGCTATCAAGGGGTCTGATAAAACCTGTCTTTGTTGGGAGTTCCGAAAGCCCTGTTTTCAAAGACAACCCAAGTATAGTACACATTTCGATTTTTTCAAGGAAAAATCAAGAAATATTTGCATTTTCGCTCTAAAAAAGGACAAAAAAGACTTGTATCTACTTGATTGCTATGAGGTTTTATGGCAGAAAAATTATTTTTTATCCCGCAATTTAGTTGCAAATATTGATGATAAATTCGCTATGCTCGATACTGCAAGTAAATATGGTTATTAGAGTAAGCGTTGTTTATATTAGATCTCATTATCATTTTATAGCAAAGATTGCCATTTTATGCTATTTTTTGTTATAGATGATTAAAATAATGTATGGAGTAGTTTATGAATATTTCTCTAACCCCCGAACTCGAGAAATTTGTGTTTGATAAGGTCAATGGCGGTATGTATACCTCGGCCAGTGAAGTGATACGCGAATCATTGCGTTTAATGTATACGTTTGATCATTTACAGCAGCAACGCATTGCTGAATTAAATCAAGCTCTTGATGTGGGGATGCAACAACTAGCAAAAAGTCAACGCACAGAGGGTAAAACCAGTTATCAGCGGATAAAGAAGAAGATTGATCAATTAAAATAAAGGTAATTCATGGCAGGATCTTATTTCATCTCCAATATTGCGGAACAAGATATTGATGATATCGTGATGTATATCGCAGACGAAAATATAAAAGCAGCACATGATTTCATTGATACACTCTATGAAACTTTTGATAAATTATCTTTATACCCTTATATGGGACATGTTCGAACAGATTTAACAGATCACTCGGTAAGGTTTTGGACTTTTAAATGGCATTACTTAATTGTTTATAAATCATCAGATCCCATTGAGATTGTAAGAGTATTGAGCGGATTTAGAGACATTATTAATCTATTATAAGTATACCCCCTTGTTTTTTGGTAAATAACAATACATAATGATTTTTCTATGAAAATTATATACACTATATTAGATAGTTGTACCAATAATTTATTAGAGTCGAATCGTTCAATTTAAAAATAGCGGAGGATATTATGCCTAAAGATAAGACTGCTGAAAAACTAAAAGATAATAAGGATCAAGATGAAGTGGAATTAAAGCCAGCAGGTTCCCCCAGTGTTAGCTGGCCTTTTTTGTCTAAAAGAACTGAAAAAAACATTAGAAAACTAAGTGAACACCACGCCGATAAAATATTAGGCTTGGTCCGCAGATAGCCGCTTTATTTCAAACGCTTGCTCCCTAGCCCTAACTTCGTTACAATCGCGCCATATATTGTTTATGGATCAAAGCCATGTCGCGAAAATTAATCGTTGCCAATTGGAAAATGCACGGTAGTCAACAGCAAATTGCATCCATGATCCAAGCGATGCGGGCTGATGAAACTGTATTACAGCAAGTCGACGTGTCGTTGTGTCTGCCTTTTGTGTATCTCAGTACAATGGGGGCACTGTGCGCGGGAGTAAGCATCTCTTACGGTGCACAAAATGTCAGCGAAAAGCCGAATGGCGCGTTTACCGGCGAAATATGCGCCTCTATGTTAGCAGATATCGGCTGTAAATATGTCATAATAGGTCATTCTGAGCGCAGACAGTATTACAACGAGAGCAATGCGTTGGTTGCGCAAAAGTGGTTAGCAGTTCGCCAAGCTGGATTAACGCCTATTTTATGTTTAGGCGAGAGCGCGGAACAACGTCAATCTGAGCAAACCTTAACCATAGTCACGCAGCAATTGGACGCCATTTTGTCACAAACAACGGCCAACGAATTTGCACAAACCGTCATCGCCTACGAACCCATATGGGCCATAGGCACAGGGTTAACGCCCACAGCTGATGAAGTAACAACCGTCCACACAGTCTTGCGTCAACACTTGATAAAACAGTATGATAGTGCTCTTGCTGATAGCGTGCATATATTATATGGTGGCAGTGTGAAAAGTGATAATGCTAAGTTACTGCTCAATTTAAAAAATGTAGACGGTGGCTTGATTGGGGGCGCATCATTGCAGTATGATAGCTTCTCTGCGATTTACAAAGCGGTTATTTGAAGAGGAATAGCATGGAATTAATTATATCGGTCATTCACTTAGTTACTTGCATAGGCATTGTAGCGTTAGTGCTGTTACAACAAGGCAAAGGCTCGGATATTGGTGCTGCGTTTGGGAGTGGTGCTTCTAACACAGTATTTGGTAGTCCAGGTTCTGCCAGCTTTTTATTAAAATTAACTGGCTTTGCGGGTTTAGTGTTTTTTGCTAGCAGTATTTTCTTAGGTTATGATGCGGCGAAAATAAGTCGTCAGCAACAAAAATTACAAGATATGGCTATGCCGATGGCGCCGACAACAACAGACGGGCAACCTGCAACGAATCCATTAAATAATACGATCCCGTTGCCACAACAGCCTAGTAATGATTCAACACAACAATAGTGGGTATAGTAGTAATAAGAATACGGGGGTTTTTGGAAATATATGTGAATCTAAAGTTGAACTGCGAGAGAAGCGAGATCTACCCCCTCTCCCGCAAAAAGCGTTGTTATAGCAACAAAGCTCCTAGCGCGGGAGAGGGGGTAGATCGAGGTGAAATTAAGGATCTGTGTTAATCCAAGATTAAATGATATACAGTGCACAACAAGCTAAAATTTCGAATTTAGATTCGCATATACAGTGCTTAACCGACATAGCATTGCAATAGTGGTTACGCCGAAGTGGTGGAATTGGTAGACACGCTGTCTTGAGGGGGCAGTGGCGTAAGCCGTGCCGGTTCGAGTCCGGCCTTCGGCACCAAACAGAATAAGGAATTGATTCTCATGTTAACAAATTATCTTCCGATATTAATTTTCCTAGCATTAGCGGTGGTGTTAGCATTGGTACCTATGGTGGGCGGTTGGATATTAGGTCCGCGCAAACCCGATGCCGTTAAAAATGCACCTTATGAATGTGGCTTCCCCGCATTCGAAGACGCACGTATGCCATTTGATATTCGTTATTATCTAGTAGCGATTCTTTTTATTTTATTTGACTTAGAAACCGGCTTTTTATTTCCTTGGGCCGTCGTCTTACGACAAATTGGTTGGTTTGGCTTTTTAAGTATGATGGTTTTTTTAGGATTGTTAGTCGTAGGATTTATTTTTGAGTGGAAAAAAGGGGCATTAGAATGGGAGTAGACGCAGCGGAGCATGAAATTTTTCAACCCGAAATGATGCAACAGCATGGTTTTGTCACCACATCATTAGAAAAATTAGTCGGTTGGGCACGCAGTGGCTCTATGTGGCCGGTTACGTTTGGATTAGCGTGTTGTGCTGTGGAAATGATGCATTCCGCCGCGGCGCGTTATGATTTAGATCGCTTTGGCGTGATGTTTAGACCCAGCCCACGACAATCCGATGTGATGATAGTGGCTGGTACTTTATGTAATAAAATGGCACCGGCATTGCGACGTGTGTATGATCAAATGGCAGAGCCTAGATGGGTGATTTCTATGGGCTCGTGTGCTAATGGCGGTGGTTATTATCATTATTCTTATTCCGTAGTGCGCGGTTGCGATCGTATAGTGCCGGTAGACATTTATGTGCCGGGCTGTCCACCGACTGCAGAAGCCTTGGTCTATGGCATCATTCAGCTACAAAATAAAATCAAAGGGACTAGACGTATTTTTTGTGGTGATAGCAATAAATAATTAATTTTAAGGAAATGGCGATGGATAAACTAATCGCGCTCAAAGACAATCTCATCAAACATTTTGCCGCAAAAGGCTATACGTGCAATGAGTTTACTCATTCTTTAGTCGTATTAGCTGCGGATGCTACTAAAGATCAATTAGCATTACAACACGATCGCAATGAATTAACCTTAGTAACCACTAAAAAAGCATTATTAGATGTAGCGACGGAATTACGCGATAGCAAAGGATTGTGCTTTGAAGAATTAATCGATGTGTGTGGCGTAGACTATTTAAATTATGGTATCGATGAATGGGTGACGGATAAAGCCACGGGTTCTGGCTTTGAACGCGCTGTGGATCGCCAAGGAATTGCAGTCGACAAATTTACCGGCCCGCGTTTTGCCGTGGTTTATCATTTATTATCGGTTAAATTAAATCATCGCTTAAGAGTGAAAGTCTTTTTAGACGAACTTGATCTACGCATTCCCTCGGTCATCAACATTTGGAGATCAGCGGATTGGTTTGAACGAGAAGCATTTGACTTATACGGTGTCTTATTTGAAGGACATCCAGACTTACGACGTATTTTAACGGACTATGGATTTATTGGTCATCCGTTCCGTAAAGATTTTCCAGTGTCTGGTCATGTAGAAATGCGCTATGACAAAGCGACTGAGCGTGTGATTTATCAACCGGTGACTATCCCAGAGCGCGTGCTGGTTCCTAAAGTTATTCGCGAAGACAGCCGTTATATGGATGCAGGAGAACATCATGACTGATATGCATAACTATACACTGAACTTCGGCCCACAACATCCTGCGGCGCACGGCGTGTTACGCTTGGTGTTGGAAACAGAAGGCGAAGTGATCCGTCGTGCCGATCCGCACATTGGCTTATTACATCGTGCCACTGAAAAATTAGCCGAAACCAAACCGTATAATCAAAGCATAGGCTATATGGATCGCTTAGATTATGTATCGATGATGTGTAATGAACATGGTTATGTCTTGGCATTAGAAAAATTATTGGGTGTTACGCCGCCGGTGCGCGCGCAATATATTCGCGTGCTATTTGATGAAGTGACACGATTATTAAATCACTTATTATGGCTAGGCGCGCATGCTTTGGATATCGGCGCTATGGCCGTATTTTTATATACCTTTAGAGAACGAGAAGATCTATTAGATTGTTATGAAGCGGTATCGGGAGCGCGTATGCACGCTACTTATTATCGTCCAGGCGGAGTTTATCGCGACTTACCTAACAAAATGCCACAATATCAACAAACCGCTTGGCGCAGTGCTGAAGATATTCGTGAGTTAAATGAAGCGCGTCAAGGTGGACTGTTAGATTTTCTGCAAGCATTTTGTGATCGCTTTCCTAAACACATTGATGAATATGAAACCTTATTAACGGATAATCGTATTTGGAAACAACGTACTGTGGATATTGGTATTGTCACGGCAGAGCGGGCCTTACAATTAGGCTTTACGGGGCCTATGTTACGTGGATCCGGTATTGCCTGGGATCTTCGTAAAAAACAACCGTATGAAGTATACGATCAATTGCAATTTGATATTCCAATTGGCAAAAATGGCGATTGTTATGATCGTTATTTAGTACGCGTAGAAGAATTACGTCAATCGACACGAATCATTTTGCAATGTATTGAATGGCTGCGTAAAAATCCAGGGCCAGTGATGTTGGAAGACGCCAAGATTGTGCCGCCAGCACGTACCGAAATGAAAGAAAGTATGGAAGCGTTGATCCATCATTTTAAATTATTTACTGAAGGATATACTATCCCTGCTGGTGAAGCGTATGCCGCAGTGGAACATCCTAAGGGAGAATTTGGGGTTTATTTAATATCGGATGGCGCCAATAAGCCTTATCGTTTAAAAATTCGTGCGCCCGGGTTTAGTCATTTGGCATCGTTAGATGAAATGAGTCGTGGTCATATGATCGCTGACGTCGTATCGATATTATCAAGTCAAGATATAGTATTTGGGGAGATTGATCGCTGATGGAAGCAACACTGTGCGAAGAAACGAATACAACGTGTGAGCCATTTGTGTTAACAGATGAAGTAAAACAAAAAATTGACGCTTGGGTGAAACAATATCCTGCGGAGCAAAAGCGTTCTGCCGTGATCCCAGCATTACATATAGTCCAAGACGCCAATGAAGGATGGTTATCACAAGGTGCGATGCAAGCCGTAGCAGACTATTTGGGATTGCCGCAAATCCAAGTCTACGAAGTGGCGACTTTCTATAGCATGTTTGAATTATCTCCTGTGGGCAAATACAAATTGTGTATTTGCACCAATATCTCTTGTATGTTACGCGGCAGTGATGACATCGTCGAACATCTTAAAAAGCGTTTGAATGTTGGCTTAGGCGAAACGACAGCCGATAAAAAATTTACTTTAAAAGAAGTCGAATGTTTGGGGGCTTGTGTGCATGCGCCGGTATTGCAATTAGGACATGAATACCATGAGCACTTAACGCCAGAAAAGGTCGATGCGCTATTAGCAGGATTGGAGTAAAGCTATGATAACAATGGATCAAGTTTGTTTTAGAGCCAATCATTTAGCAGAGCCGTGGACGTTAAAAACGTATGAAAGTTTAGGTGGCTATAAAATCTGGCGCGATATTTTAAAAAATAAAACCGATCCAGCCGGGATCATCGAACAATTGAAAACCTCTTCTTTACGCGGACGCGGGGGCGCCGGATTTCCTACTGGATTAAAGTGGAGTTTTATTTCTAGAAATACACCCGGACAAAAATATGTGGTGTGTAATTCGGATGAAGGCGAACCAGGGACTTGTAAAGATCGCGACATTTTACGCTTTAATCCACATCAATTGATCGAAGGCATGGCGATTGCTGGTTACGTTATGGGCGCGACCGTGGGCTACAATTATATACGTGGTGAATTCAATGAGCCTATCGATAGATTTTATCAAGCGTTGCAAGAAGCGTATGCCGCCGGACTCATTGGCAAAAATATTTTAGGATCTAATGTTGATTTTGATCTCTATCATCATATCGGTGCGGGTGCGTATATTTGCGGTGAAGAAACGGCTTTATTAGAATCTCTAGAAGGCAAGCGCGGTAATCCGCGCTTTAAACCACCGTTTCCAGCGAATTATGGATTGTATGGATGTCCTACGACGATCAATAACACAGAAACATTTGCCTCTGTTCCCGTAATATTAGAAAAAGGGGCCGATTGGTTTTTACAAATGGGTAAACCTAAAAATGGCGGCACTAAAATATTTTCTGTGTCAGGACACGTAAATAAACCCGGAAACTTTGAAGTGCCATTAGGACTTCCTTTTAAAGAGTTATTAGAATTAGCCGGCGGTATGCGTAATGGCCATCGTTTAAAAGCGGTTATTCCTGGAGGATCGTCTGCGCCGGTATTACCTGCCGATGTGATGTTATCTTTGGATATGGATTTTGATAGTTTAGCGCAAGCAGGTTCTATGTTAGGGTCTGGCGCTGTTATCATTATGGATGAAACCACTTGCATGGTGAAAATGCTGGCACGTATCGCTCATTTTTATTTTGAAGAATCGTGTGGGCAATGTACGCCTTGTCGTGAAGGCACGGGGTGGATGTCTAGAATATTGCATCGCATGTTGCATGGTCAAGGTAAAAAAGAGCAGCTCGCTTTATTAGATAATGTGGCAGAAAACATCATGGGACGTACTATTTGTGCGTTAGGCGATGCGGCTGCCATGCCGGTACGTAGTTTTTATACAACATTTCCGTAGTGAATTTGAATATCATATTGAACACGGACAATGTGATGTGGATGGACATAAACATGATTGAAATTGAAATCGACGGACAAAAGGTAGCTGCAGAAGAAGGCAGCATGATCATTGAAGCAGCAGATAAGGTCGGCATTAAAATCCCACGCTTTTGTTATCATAAAAAATTATCGGTAGCAGCAAATTGCCGTATGTGTTTAGTCGATGTTGAGAAATCTCGTAAGCCATTGCCTGCGTGCGCTACGCCGATCACCGATGGTATGGTTGTTAAAACGCAAACTAAAGATGCGTTAGCGGCACAAAAAGCAGTGATGGAATTTTTATTAATTAATCATCCCTTAGATTGCCCGATCTGCGATCAAGGTGGCGAATGTGAATTGCAAGATATCGCCATGGGATATGGTCGTGATGTATCGCGATTCAATGAAGGCAAACGCGTGGTGCAAGATAAAAATTTAGGATCATTAATTGCAACCGATATGACCCGTTGTATTTTATGCACACGATGCGTTCGCTTTGGCGAAGAAGTCGCCGGTATTCCTGAAATGGGGGTGACGGGGCGCGGTGAAGCCAGCGAAATTGGCACTTATGTAGAAAAACATTTAATCTCTGAAGTGTCTGGCAACATTATTGATTTGTGCCCAGTAGGCGCGTTAACTTCTAAGCCGTTTCGCTTTAAAGCGCGAGCTTGGGAATTAACCCAACACAGCAGTATTGCGGCGCACGATCCCTTGGGTGCCAATGTATATGTGCATACGCGTCGCGGTGAAGTGATGCGTGTGGTGCCTAAAGAAAATGAAGACGTCAATGAAACGTGGGCGAGCGATCGCGATCGTTTTAGCTATGCAGGACTAAATAGTGACAATCGTTTATTAAAACCGATGATTAAAGCGCATGGTGAATGGCAAGAATGCGATTGGAGCGTTGCTTTGGCGGCAGTCAATGAAAAATTACAAGCTATTCATAAAGAAAAAGGCAACGATAAAATCGCGGCTATTGCATCGCCGAACTTAAGTATCGAAGAGCATTATCTATTGCAAAAATATGTACGGGGTTTGGGGAGTGATCTGATTGAACACCGCTTACAACAATTAGATGCGAATGTGATCCCCGCCGCCAGATTAGAGCCACAATTACAAGCTAAGATTGCAGATGTGGAATGCATGGATAGCATTTTCTTAGTCGGCTGTGATATTCAACGCGAGATCCCTTTGCTAGGCTTACGTGTGCGTAAAGCGTCATTACAAGGCGCACAAATTGCCAGTTTAAATCCGGTCGATTTTAAATTTAATTTTGAGCAACAAGTGCGAACAGTGCTAGAACCACAAGCATTCATGCTCGCGTTAAGCTTATTAATTGAAAGTGAATTGCCATCAGGAGAACATTATCCTTGGGTAGAAACTCTAAAACAAAATGATCGCGATTACTGTGGTAGTGAACAGTATCGCGCGATGATCAGCCAATCGATGGCTGCGGTTAAAAAAAACATTACATTATGGCGAAAAGAAAATTATCATCATGGGCGCATTAGCCATGAATGATGTCAATGCCAGCTCCATTCAACACGCTTTAATTTGGTTGGCCAAACGACATGGCGCAAAATTTATGATGCTAGCGTCGGGTGCCAATCACTATGGTGCTGTGCTGGCTAACGCATTGCCTAATAAAGCAATGGCCATTGATGAATTATGGCAAGCTAAACTTAATGCTTACCTATTAGTGAACGTAGAGCCTGAATTAGATTGTGCGGAATCGGCGTTGGCATTACAAGCCTTGAATAATGCCGATTATGTAGTTTCTTTCAGCGCTTTTAAAAACGAAAAAATGTTAGAGTATGCCGATGTGTTATTGCCTATAGCACCCTTCAGTGAATATGCAGGAACCTTAGTCAACTTAGATGGCAAATGGCAAACGTTTCATGCAGCGGTGCATCCTAAAGGTGAAGCACGGCCGACGTGGAAAATTTTGCGCGTATTAGGTGAACTAGCGCAATTAGCAGAATTTTCTTATGAAGATTGGCCCGCCATTACGGCCGATATTCAAAAGAATCAATCTATTGAAACTGTAGCTGTCAATGATTTACCTAAACAATTACCGCAATTACAAGTCGGATTACAAGTTGTTTCTTATTGGCCGTTGTATCGTAGTGATGTTTTGGTGCGTCATGCTGAGCCATTGCAACGCACGGTGTTAACGGACAAAGCGATTGTAAG
>CBFGYT010000025.1:0-10773 GCA_965653065.1 uncultured bacterium
ACAGCATCTTGTAAAGTTGTTAACTGTGCAATAATTTTAGCAGGGTTTAGTGGCGGTATGTTTTTTAGAGTAGTTATATCTTGTTGTACTGTTGTATCGATGGCTTGAATTTCAGCATCCGTGCTTTGCGATAATTCTTGATGTGCTGCTTGTAGGAAAAGAAGTGCTTTAGTATTGTCAAATTCATATAATAAACTATCTTGTGCCAGTTGCAATAAAGATAAAACATGCTCTAACCTTAAACTGGATTTTTTAGATTGTAACTGATCCTGCAATGTATTCAATTGAGTTTGTAAATCGGAGACTTGTGTTGATAAGGCTTTATTGACACCTGAAATTTGTTGTACTGTAGTTGATAAAGCTGTGATGTCTCTTCTTGCGTGTTTCGCTTGCTTTTTTAGTGTAGATTGTGCAGTACTATTTGCAGAGAAAGAAGCTTGCCAAGAACTGGCATGATAATAAAAGTAAACGGTTATGACTAAACTTAACCCTAGCGCTATTATAGCTATGATCAGACTCAAGATAGCAAGCCACGATTTTGGTTTTGTATTTTCACTCACGACGGTTATGTCATTCATACTTCCATTCCTGTTTTAAGGTTATCAAGACAAGCCATAATAGCATCATCGCTAGCATTATCTGCTCTATAAATAGGGCCACGATGTCCTAATTCCTTTGCCAATGTGACCATTTTATCACTAATTACTAAAAGATGACAATCGAACCAGTTTGAAGTCGGTGTAGGCTGTGCAAAATGCAATAAAGTGGCTAGATTGTGTAAAGCTGAGCCACTGCTGACGATAAATAAGGTGTGCTGTGGATCATCAATATAATCACTTAAGTTTATCTTAGGAGTAGGGCAGCGTCGTTCATAGCAATCAAAAGCAATCACTTCTGCGCCATTTTTTTGCAATTGCGGCATTAAAAAATTGCGCCCTTCTTTTCCTTTAAAAATAGCGATACGATTGTGAAGATTATTTTTAAATAGTGGTAAAGCCAATAGCCCTTCACTGGAATAGTCTTTCTCAGGCATAAAATCGCATTTAAATCCATGCTGCTTTAATGCATTCGCCGTTCCAGGGCCCTGTGCGACTAGTGCTGTATTGCTTAATACATCGGGTGTTAATTGATAAACGCGCACTGCAGTGTGCACAGCAACCGGACTAATGAAAATTGCAACATCAAAAGAATGTGATTGGTGTTGCTGTAAAAAAGCAGTGGTTTTAGCATAAGGAATAATTTCTAAAGTGGGATAAGATAAACAACGATAACCGCGTTGTTTTAAACGAGCGATCAAGAGCGAAGCCGTTTCACTAGGTTTAGTGACAATAATGTGTGTGAATATAATCATGCAAATGCGCCTCTATATGTTGAGTCATTTCTTTTTATTAGTATACCGATAATTGCATTAAGAAAGCGAGATTTTTAAAAGGCATTAAAAAGTAACTTACGGCGATGGTGAGCGTGATTTATCAATAAAGGGAGGCTCATAACATTCAGAAAATAGCGAGCGTGGATGTTCTTGTTCTGCATAAGAGGATGAGGAAACCACATTGTTTCCGGAAGGCGGTGATGTGAAATGAGAAGAACTGGCTATATCATCCATATTCACAGTTTCCATTTCTGATGGACTTGCTAGTGGACTGGCGGGTGGCGTAGGAGGATTTGGACAGTGAGTTACCTCGCTTATTTGGGCCACTGCATCAAAAAGAGAACCAAAATTAAAAACATTCCTATTAGTTCGTCTCGTAGGGTTTGGTTGGTCAAAAACTCTTTGATCTGAAGAGCCGCATGGACTCAATTTGGTAGTAGTTAAGCTACTGGGTTTTTGCTCATTATCTGCAAGATTAAAGCGATCACCATCTACCTCCATCGCTAAGTTACTGGGTTCTTGAGTACGACGACGTTTAGATTCGGATTGTTGCCCATTATCCACGAAATCAAATAATCTCTTCATGATAAAATACCTTCTAATTATATTATTTCTAGTGAGCTACAATTATACATATTGTTCTATAGCGATGCAACTCACCGATTATCTCATCCTATTTCGTTAAACCATAGAAAGCGTCTATAATAAGGGAATAATTTACCAGGAAAAGAGTATGCAAGAAGAAAAAACCACCGATTTTGGTTATAAAAAGGTCAGCCCTGACGAAAAGACGCGTTTAGTGCGCGAAGTGTTTCAATCTGTTGCCCCTAATTATGATGTGATGAATGATTTAATGTCATTAGGCATCCATCGGGCTTGGAAATTTTTGACCGTACTATTAGCGCAAGTCAAATCCGGTCAAACGATTCTAGATTTAGCCGGCGGCACCGGCGATTTAGCGATGCGCTTAGCAAAGCAAATAGGGCATGACGGGCGAGTTATTTTAGGCGATATCAATTTTGCCATGTTGTCTGTGGGCCGAGATAAAGTCATTGATGCGGGACTCCATGATCGTATAGAAGCGATTGTCATGAATGCAGAGCACCTCCCTTTTCCTAAACAGCATTTTGATTTAGTCACGATTGGATTTGGGCTACGCAATGTCACCGATAAACTGCGTGCATTGCAAGAAATGTATCGTGTGTTGCGACCAGGAGCGCAAGCCTTTATTTTAGAATTTTCTGCACCAACATTGCCTTTAGTCAAAAAAGTATATGATACCTATTCATTTAAATTATTGCCTAAATTAGGTGAGTGGGTTGCTAAAGACAAAGACAGCTATCAATATTTAGCAGAATCTATTCGTAAACATCCACCGCAAGAAGAGTTAAAACAAATGGTTCTGCAAGCAGGATTTGATGAGTGTGAATATCATAACTTAAGTGCTGGCATAGTGGCGCTACATCGATGTTTTAAATACTAAGGAAATGAACATGCTGTCTTCACTTTTGCAATCTTCATTACAAACCCTGTTGAATCATTATCTTTCGCTAGATAAACAATTAGAGCAAAAGCTAAAACCTTTACGCGGAAAAATTCTAGAGATACAAATTAAAAAAACGCCATTTCACTATGGATTTTTATTTACTAAAGATCGCATCGATGTGATCGCCGCTAATAAAATCACGGCAGATGCAACGATTTGTGGTGATGTATGGGTGTTTTTACAAGTCATGCGCTCTTCTTCATTATCGAATTTATCTAAATTGACTATTACAGGGGATCACGCTTTTTCAGAAGCGGCGTATCATGTATTACGAGATTTAGAAATCGATTGGGAAGAAATTCTATCGAAATATACTGGCGATGTGATGGCGCATAAGATTGGCCAAGGAGTCAAAAGCATTAAAGAGTGGTTAGATCGAGGCCGTGATAGCTTTACACTTAGTGTTACAGAATACGTGCAAGAAGAATTACGCTATTTCCCTGCACCAACGGAAGTACATGATTTTATGAATGATGTAGATGAAATCAAGAATGATTTAGAACGATTAACAGTGCGCTTAGCACCTTATTTGCAGGATAAACATGACTAACTCAATAACACAACTGGCTCGATTTATTCATATTCAATATGTATTGGCTAAGCATGGGTTGGATGAAATTATTTTAGAGTTACCTTTTTTATCGCCGATGCGTTTTTTAATGTATTTTAATCCGTGGTATTGGATCCGCAATAGAAATATTCCACGAGGGGAACGTTTACGCTTAGCTTTAATTGAATTAGGCCCTATTTTTGTAAAGTTTGGCCAGATGTTGTCAACCAGGCGTGATTTACTCCCAGACGATATTGCTGATGAATTAACGTTACTACAAGACAAAGTACCCCCATTCGCTAATGCGAAAGCCATTGTCGCTAAAGCATATAAAAGACCTTTTCAAGAGATTTTTTCTTCTTTCGATGAAACAGCATTAGCTTCAGCATCGATTGCACAAGTGCACGCTGCTTGTTTATTAAATGGAGAAGAAGTGGTTGTTAAAGTATTACGTCCACAAGTGGAAAAAATTATAAAAAGAGATATAGGGTTACTGTATCAATTTGCGCGACTGGCTGAACGGTATTCGGTTATTGCGCAACATTTACATGCGATTGATTTGGTTTCTGAATTTGAAAATACCACACTCAGCGAATTGGATTTGACACAAGAAGCAGCGAATGCTTCTGCACTGAAACGCAATTTTGTAGATTCTCCTTTACTACATGTTCCAGAAATTTATTGGGATTATGCAACGCCGCGAGTGATTGTGATGGAATATATTCGCGGCGTGCCTATTGGCGATGTAGAGCAGTTAAAAGCATTGGGTGTCGATATGAAAGTGCTGGCCGAGCGAGGCGTGGAAATTTTCTTTACTCAAGTATTTCGCGATTGCTTCTTTCATGCCGATATGCATCCAGGCAATATCTTTGTCAATGTAGAAGATCGTAAGAAACCCGTTTATATGGCGGTGGATTTTGGCATCATGGGTGCTTTAAGTCCAACAGACCAACATTATTTGGCGAGTAATATGTTGGCGTTTTTTAAACGCGATTATCGTAAAGTGGCGTTATTGCATTTAGAGTCGGGTTGGGTACCAGCCGAAACTCGTGTCGAAGATTTCGAAGCCGCAGTGCGTGGCGTGTGTGAGCCTATTTTTGAACGACCGTTGAAAGATATTTCTTTTGGTAAACTGTTATTGCGATTATTTCAAGTCGGGCGTCGTTTTCATATGGAAATTCAACCGCAGTTATTATTATTGCAAAAAACATTATTTCATATTGAAGGGTTGGGGCGACAATTATATCCAGAATTAGATCTTTGGCAAACGGCGCATCCTTTTCTAGAAAAATGGATGCATAAGCAAATAGGAGTGAGAGCGAATTTACGTCGACTCAAAGAAACTTTGCCCTTGTGGGGCGCTATATTGCCTGAATTACCCAGTACCTTGCAAAAAACATTAAAGCTTATACAAGAAGAAAAGAATGGAAGAGAGACAGAAGAAGCAACCTCTTTAATCAGGCGTATTGCGCTACGACGTGGCATGGGGATAGGACTTTTTGTCGCGAGTTTAGTGAGTTTAATTTTATGGAAAGGCACGCAGTTATTTAATATTCAACAAGCGACTTGGGCTTTGTTGAGTTTGGCGGTGTTATTGTTGCTGACCAGTCGGTAATAATGTGCACATATATACCGTTCGCTTTTCGCAATAACAGCTTAAAAAATTCAGTATATTCAAAGCCAAACAATTTCTAAAATTTATTTAATTTCAAAACGTTACAATACTCACAGCAGTTGGCTTTTAGGTTAGGCGGCAAGTCCTCGAGTACCAGGAGTGACGTACTCTGGTATGATTAAGACGAGATGGACGCAGCCAACAACACCTAAAAGTCAAATGCGAAGAGTATTTTCAGAGCTATACTATATGGAGAACTAGCAAAGGAGCTACTATGCAGCGAATAGGTAACTATGTCGTTCAAGCTGCTATTCATTCTACTGGTCAGTATATTATTTATGCTGCAAAGCACTCTGATAGTCCCGATCTTTTCCTTATTAAAACCTTAATAGCGACAGAGCAAAAAACAGAGATGCTTGCGCAGTTACAACATGAATATTATTTATTAGAACGATTAAATGCGATTTCAACTCATTTCCCCAAAGTAGTCGATTTTATCAATGAAAAAGAGGTCGCAGGTATTGTTTTTGCTGAAGAAGGATATAGACCACTACAGAAAATTGTGGTGGAAAGTCCCATGTCATTAGAAACGTTTCTACCTTTAGCGATTGAGTTAGTAGAAGGCGTTGTTGCTATTCACAGCTTGAGCATTATTCATAAACATATTATTCCTAAAAATATATTTTATCATGCTGAAAAATGCCTAGTACAGATTTATGATTTTTCTATTGCGACTGAACTGAATCGTACGATGGTTCCTACTGATCCGCCGCGTCTTTTACAAGGGACATTAGAGTATATGGCGCCAGAACAAACGGGGCGAATGAATAGGCCATTAACACAACGTGCCGATCTATATTCTTTAGGCATTATATTTTATGAATGGTTAACAGGAACAGTCCCTTTTATGGGAAAAGAGCCAATGACGATTATTTTTGGGCACATTGCAACCATTCCCAAAATGCCACGAGAAAAAAATGAAAATGTTCCACCGCTCTTATCTGACATCACGATGAAATTATTATCTAAACCGGCAGAAGAACGTTACAAAAGTGCTTTAGGGTTATTACAGGATTTAAAAAAAGCATGGCAAGAATTGCAAGAAGATAAAATAATTGCACCGTTTACACTGGCAGAAAAAGATATTTCTACGCAATTAGAGTTGCCGGATAGATTATATGGTCGAGAAGAATTAACAAAAACATTATTTAATATCTTTGATGCCGTATGTTTGTCTGGAGAAAATAAATTAATAACAGTAAAAGGGTATTCTGGCATTGGTAAGACCAGTTTGGTGAGAGAATTAGTTCCAAGAATAGCGCTGGTCAAAGGTTTTTTTGCGACGGGTAAGTTTGATAAATTCCAGCAAAGCGATACTTATGAAGGATTACGTAGCGCATTGGATAAAGTAGTTCGCTATCATTTAAGTTTGCCTGAAGCGGAATATCAAGTTTTTAAACATACACTCTTATCTGAAATGGGGGGGATTTTACCTGTAGTAACAGAGTTTATCCCGCGACTAACGACTATTGTTGGGGAGCAAAAACCTTTAGAAGAAGTAGGGATTGAAGCCACACGTAATCGATTTGAATTGGCGATTAGACGTTTTATAAAAATAGCAAGCTTAAAACATCCACTGGTATTGTTTTTAGATGATATGCAGTGGGCAAATCACTCTATGTTTACGCTATTACACAAGATAATAGTCAGCGAAGATGTGAAGAATTTGTTAGTCATTATTAGTTATCGCAGCAATGAAGTGGATGATAGTCATCCGTTGATTGGCTTTCTAGAACATGTAGAGAATAAAAAAGAAATTGTTAAGATAGATGTCGCAGGATTAACGGAAAAGTCATTGCAACAATTACTGCAAGACATGCTGTATTTGTCTAGCGAACAAGTATCTACTTTGAGTAGACTCATCAGTAAAAAAACAGAAGGCAATCCATTCTTTTTGTTAATGCTCTTAGAAGAATTATATCGTGAAAAGCAGTTGTATTTTGATGCCGAAAAAAAGCGTTGGTTGTGGAATGAAGAATTTATACTCAATATATCTGCCAGTGATAATGTTCTAGATTTTGTGACTCGTAAAATTCTAAAGTTAGATAAACATGTGCAAGATATTTTACATTTAGCCGCTTGTATAGGGAATACATTCACTATAGAAGAGCTAAGTTTTTCACAAATTGGACATGCTGCATTTTTAGTAGAATCTCTACAACCTGCGATACAGGAAGGATTGATTGTGCCAACACGCTTGCGCGATGAATGGATAAAAGGTGTTTCTGATCAAGAGCTACTAAATAGAGAGTATCGATTCCAACATGACAAAATTCAACAAAGTTGTTATGGGCTGAAATCCATAGAAGAAAGTAAACACGTACACTTAAGTTTGGCGCGAAATTGGTATAAAGCATATGAAAATGATTTATCCACAGTTAAGCTCATGATGATTGCGGATCAATTTGATAAAGGATTAAGTTATATCGCGGATGTTTCTGAAAAAGAATTGGTGTGCCAATTAAATTTACAAGCTGGAAAAGTTGCTTTGCAATCTGCTGCTTATGAAGTGGCTTATCAATATGATAAAGTTGCTAAATCATTGCTAGATAATAACATATGGACTGTCAACTATGAATTGGCATTTTCGACATTCTCTAGTTACATGACAAGCGCATTCTTAAGCCATCATTTTTCCGAGTCAGAAATGGCAACAGAAGAGACCTTACGATATGTCAAAGATTCTTTTCATAGAGCAAGAATTCTTTATATTAAAGGAGACTTATCGCGTGCGAGTGGGACTACAGAAATTAAATATTATGAAGAAGCTCTAAAAGTATTAGGATTTGCAAAAACGGCTGCAATCCCCAGTAAATTGATGCTCATTTTAACAGTAATTCAATTTAAATTAAATACTATTTTATCGCGCAATGACTTAAATAAGTTATCAGAAGTAGATGATGATAAATTAGAGTTAACTTTCACTTGTGTAGAGAGGCTCGCCGAAGAATGCTATTTTAATGGAGATATTCTTCGCTGGGCTTATTCTTTAATGAGTTGGAGCAATAGGACTTACTCGAAGCATAACAAATCTTTACGTTCGGCAAGCTATATGATTTATAGCTTAGTGTGGCCGCAAGAACAATTATCGAAAAAGCTGTATCTATTAGCAAAAGAAGCAGTACCTAAAGCTAAAAATAAAGAAATCACAGTTAGTTTTTACTTTGCTACCACTGCAATACATGCTGCTTGGCATTATCCGTTACCACAACTGCTGGACAACTTTACACAGTGTGTTCAAATTAGCGAGCAAGCTGGGAGCTTAGAGTTTTTAGCACAGACCCATATCTATAAAATACTTGCTCAATCTAATCTGTCGCTATCCCAAAAATTAGAAAAATTCACTTTATCAGAAGGTTTGGTGCGAGACATTAGTCAGCGAGGATTGATAAGAATATTGATTGAAAAAGAAGAGCTGACTAACTTTGTTGAAGAAGGATATAAAGTAGATTTAAATGACTTATTTCGCGAGAAAGAACTGTTAACCATGGCTGAAAATGCAAATTATTCTATTGGTATTTATGCCTTTTTTGCAAAAAAGATGTTGACATATATGCATCTTATGAAGGGTAATCTATTGTTACCGCAAAAAGAGATGTTCTATGAATGGTTGCCCAAAATTAATAAAGCCAATGCTTGTATTGTTATGTTACCCGCTAATTTTTATCTATTTTTGCTTGAAACTAGTTATTACAACCCTACTTCACTTGCAGATAAAATAAAAACAAAAAAGCGATTGCGACAATTGTACCGGCGCGTCAAATCTTGGCTTAAGCTTTGCCCAGAAAACTTTCTCTCTTATCATGTTCTGATGCAAGCGGAATATAAACGAATAAATAATAACTTCTCTAAAGCGCTGGCTTTATATGATAAAAGTATAGAAATCGCTAAAGAGTATCATCTAAAAGAATGTGAAGGGATAGCTTGCCAACGCGCATTAAGTTTATGTATAGACCATGAGAAGATGGAAATGGCAAAATCTTATGCGGATAAGGCTATCCATGTCTATCAAGAATGTGAGGCACATGCAGTAGTAAAAGCAATCAGAGAAAAACACCATGATTTGTTTAGTGGGGAATTGGCTGTCGTTGAAGAACCGCCACCAGAGATATTAACATCTGAGCAAAAAGAAAAAGAAGAAGAAAAAGAGCGATATGCTTTGGATGTGCGTAGTATTATATTAGCAGCTGATGTTATCAGCAAAGAAATCCAACTCCCTGGATTACTAAATAACGTATTAAAGTTATTGGTGGAAAACATAGGGGCGACACGCAGCGGATTATGTTTAATACAAAAAGGGAGCCTTTGGGTAGAAGGATTTTATGATAGTGAAGAGGCTGCATTACAGATATTAAAGCATACGCATTGGCAAGATGCTTTATTGTGTCAAGAAGCGCTATTGGCAGCGTGGCGTGAACGAAAAGAAATTATTTTGCTGGATGTTAGTAGAAGCACGGAATTGAATGCCGGAGACTATTTTAGTAAAGCTGGAACTAAATGCTTAATCGCGGCACCTATTATTCGTGGCGATCATGTGGTGGGGGTGATTTATTGTGAAAATAATATCTCAACCAATGCATTTACTCCGGAGCGTATTGATATCTTGCGTGCATTAGCGATACAAATGGCCATAGCAGTCGAAAATTCTAGATTGTATACGACCTTTGAAAAATTTGTGCCGAAAGCATTCTTAAACCAATTAGGACAAGAATTTATTTTCGATATTGAGCAAGGCGATTCTATTGAAAAGCATATGAATGTTCTATTTATGGATATTCGCAATTTTACAGGATATTCAGAAAGTCACTCTTCTACTGAATCCTTTAAGTTGATCAATGAATATTTGAGTGAAGTATCGCCATCTATTCATCTACACCACGGATTTATTGATAAATTCTTGGGGGATGGTATTATGGCATTGTTTCCAACCACCAGCGATGAAGCACTACAAGCTTGTTTAGACATGCAAAAGCATATTCATGATTTCTCTAACCAAATTAAAAATGATTTTAAGTTAGATGTAGGGATGGCGTTGCATTATGGCCCATTGATGTTAGGCGTCGTTGGAGAAAAAGTCCACATGGAAGGCACCGTGATTGGCGATACAGTAAATGTGACCTCCAGATTGGAATCATTTAATAAATTATATGGTAGCAACTGTTTAATTAGCGATAATGTAAAAAAACGGTTGCTCAATGTAAATGACTACTCCTTACGGCAAATAGGGAAAATTACACTATTGGGGAGAAAAGAACCAACCGATGTCTGGCAAGTGTTAGATGCTATTATGGATGAAGAAGTCAAAAAATTCTTTATTGATGGCAGAAATCAATTTTTAGAAGCTTATCAACATTATCTAGAGCGTCGATTTGAAATGGCCGAAAGAATGTTTCGAAAAATATTACATGAGAATCCACACGATCATGTCGCGCGGTTTTATGAACAGTATTGTCAGATCTATAAGAAGAATCCTCCGCCAGAGGGGTGGGCAGGGGAGATCGAAATGACCATCAAGTGATACTCTTCGCGCTTTGGCTATAGGCTTTGTTGGCTGCGCTCATCTCGAACCAGTCATGTAGAGTACTACACTCCTGGTACTCGAGAACTTGCCGCCTCGCCTAAAGCCAAAT
>CBFGYT010000026.1:0-10589 GCA_965653065.1 uncultured bacterium
GGATTTGCGCATATAAATGGGTATCCTGTTGGTATTATCGCTAATAATGGCATTTTATTTGCTGAATCTGCGGATAAAGGCACGCAATTTATTCAAATTTGTTGTCAACGACAAATTCCATTGATCTTTTTGCAAAATATCACCGGCTTTATGGTGGGCAAAAAGTATGAAACCGCAGGCATTGCCAAAGCAGGCGCTAAGATGGTGACTGCAGTCAGTTGCGCTGCCGTGCCTAAACTTACTGTTATTATTGGTGGTAGTTTTGGTGCTGGCAATTATGGCATGTGTGGTCGCGCTTTTAATCCACGTTTTTTATGGATGTGGCCGAATGCGCGTATTTCCGTCATGGGCGGTGAACAAGCGGCGAATGTATTGGCACAAGTGAAAAAAGATCAATTGGAAGCAAAAGGGGTTGCATTTTCTAGTGAAGAAGAACTTGCTTTAAAAACGCCTATCATAGAACAATATGAAACAACAGGGCATCCTTATTATGCTTCGGCACGATTATGGGATGATGGTGTTATTGATCCCAAAGACACGCGTACCGTGTTATCCCTGGCATTATCAGCAACGCTCAATGCACCTATAGAAAAAACTGATTTTGGGGTATTTAGGATTTAGCACTATGACACAGTACACAACTATTTTATATGACATCAGCCATCATGTGGCAACGATTACATTAAATCGCCCCGAGGTAAAGAATGCTTTTAATGAAATCATGATTGCTGAATTATTAGATTGCTTACACGCAATCAATGTCAATGATGACATTCGTGTGGTCGTGTTAAAATCGCAAGGCAGTGTATTTTGCGCTGGAGCGGATCTGACTTGGATGCAAAAAATGGCAGCTTTTAGTGAGGCGGAAAATAAAAAAGATGCAACCGAATTAGCCTCGCTTATGCATATACTCTACACCATGAAGAAACCCACCATTGCTGTTGTGCAAGGCCATGCCTTTGGTGGCGGTGTGGGGTTAGTTGCTTGTTGTGATATTGCTATTGCCAGTGAGAATGCGCGCTTTTGTTTTTCCGAAGTGAAATTAGGATTATGCCCTTCTGTCATTAGCCCTTATGCCATTCGTGCCATTGGTCTACGCCAAGCACAACGCTATTTTTTAACGGCTGAAACTTTTGATGCCAGCACAGCCGCTAAAATAGGCTTAATCCATGAGTGTGTCTCTGACAGTGATATTTTAAATGAAAAAACAGATAGTTTGACTGCCCAGTTATTGAGAAATGCGCCTAATGCACTTATGGAGTGTAAAGCTTTACTGCAAAAGAATATGCCTTTGTCTACTGAATTAATGGTTTATACGATAGAACACATTGCAAAATTGCGTACCTCTGTGGAAGGACAAAGTGGTATTCAATCATTTTTAAATAATTTAACTCCGCCTTGGGTTAACTCTTAGGAAATATCATATGTTCAAGAAAATATTAATTGCAAATCGAGGTGAAATTGCTTGCCGCGTAATAAAAACCGCTAAAGCAATGGGCATACCTTGTGTTGCCGTCTATTCTACTATCGATGCTAAAGCCTTGCACGTGCAATTGGCCGATGAAGCTTATTTATTAGGGGATGCACCGAGTCAAGACAGTTATCTCTGCATTGATAAAATCATTGCTATTGCAAAACAAAGTGGCGCTGAAGCCATCCACCCTGGCTATGGCTTTCTTTCAGAAAATGCTGAATTTGCTAACGCTTGTCAAAAAGAAAAGATTGTGTTTATTGGTCCCTCTGCAGAAGCAATAGACAGTATGGGCAATAAAAGCAAAGCTAAAGAAATTATGAGTAAAGCCGGTATCCCTTGCATTCCAGGCTATCATGGTGATAATCAAGACAGTGATTTTTTATTAAAAGAGGCCGAAAAAATTGGTTTTCCTGTTTTAATTAAAGCGACACAAGGCGGTGGCGGTAAAGGCATGCGTAAAGTAGATGCGGCTAAACAGTTTAAAGAAGCACTAGCCAGCGCTCAACGCGAAGCCAAAGCCAGCTTTGGCGACAGCCACGTATTGTTAGAGAAATATCTAGAGCATCCACGCCATATTGAAATTCAAGTGATGGCAGACAATCAGAACAATGCTGTTTATTTATTTGAGCGCGACTGCTCTATTCAACGGCGTCATCAAAAGATTATTGAAGAAGCGCCTGCGATAGGCATTACAGAAACGCTGCGCAAAAAGATGGGGCAAGCAGCTGTAGAGGCAGCCAAAGCAATCTACTATCGCGGTGCAGGCACACTAGAGTTTTTAGTCGACATTCATGGTAATTTTTATTTCATGGAAATGAATACACGCTTACAAGTAGAGCATCCCGTCACAGAAATGATCACCGGCTTGGATTTGGTTGCTTGGCAATTCAATATTGCCGCAGGATTGCCACTGCCCTGTCAACAAAACGATTTAACTATCCATGGCCATGCCATTGAAGTACGACTCTATGCCGAAGATCCACAAAACGATTTCCTGCCAGCGACAGGCACTATTCATTATTTATCTTGGCCAAACATTGATTGCGCGCGCATAGACAGTGGCATTCGTGCTAAAGACAGTATTAGCAGCTATTACGACCCGATGATTGCCAAGTTGATTGTACACGGTCATTCACGAGACGATGCACTTTTAAAATTAAAAATGGCATTGGCACAATTACATATTTTAGGGGTTAAAAACAATCGCACATTTCTACAGACGCTCATCTCTATACCCGATTATATAAAAGGAAAATTAGATACCCACTTTATTGCTGAGCATAACGCAGAATTACATCCTATCATCGCCAGCGATACTGCAGTATTATTGTGTAGTGCTGCTGCCTATCTGTGTGAAACTATTTTATTAAAAAGCCCTATGAGTGAAGATATTTTCTCGCCATGGCATCAAGCAGATGGATTTCGTCTACAACTGCCTTATCAACGCACATTGCGTTTTGAATTTAACCAGCACGTGTTGACTGTGTTGATACAATATCGACACCCCTCAATGTATTCTATAACGATTGATGATAAGAACTATAGTGTGACTTGCAAACACCTGTGTGAAAATAAATGGTCGATTGAAGTTGATAACATAATACACCCTATCATCATCATTCAACAAGAAACACAATTATGGCTGATCCACAATGATAATGAATATACAGTACAATCCGTTACAACTCAGTATGCACAAACGGATATGGAAAATGCTCTGCATCTAAATGCGCCTATGCCAGGTGCTATTATTGCAGTGAATGTACGCGCCGGCGATACCGTCAACAAAGATGATTGTTTAATTGTGATGGAAGCAATGAAAATGGAACATTCTATCTATGCGCCGCATGCAGGTAAAGTGCGTGAAGTATTTTATGCGCCAGGCGATCGCGTCGATGAAGGTGCTGAATTATTAACTTTTGAATAAGGATACGCTATGTCATTGCCTAAGAAAGTCACTTTAGTAGAAGTGAGCCCTAGAGATGGCTTGCAAAATGAAGCGATGTTTATTCCCACAGATGTTAAATTACAATTTATTGAATTATTATCGCAAAGTGGTTTAAAGCATATTGAATTAACCAGTTTGGTTTCTCCCAAATGGATCCCACAATTAGCCGATCACTATGACGTCATAGAAAGAGCCAATCGCCATGCTGGCATCACTTACTCTGTATTAGTACCTAATGAACATGGCTATCAAGATGCGTTAACGCTAAAATTAGCGTATATCGCTATTTTTACCGCCGCATCCAATACCTTTTGTCAAAAGAATATTAATCGTACTTTAGAAGAGAGTTTAATCGAATATGAAAAAATTGTTGTCGATGCCAAGAAACAACAGAAAACTGTGCGTGGTTATATTTCTTGTGCGCTCGGTTGTCCGTATGAAGGAAAAATCGCGCCGGAAAAAGTATTAGAAGTTGCTAAACGATTATTAGCCATGGGCTGTGATGAAATTTCTATAGGCGACACTATTGGAGTGGGTACTGCAGAAGAAGTACATCGCTTATGTGAATTATTGCTAAAGCATATTCCCATCGATAAATTAGCCGTGCATTTTCATGATACCTATGGACAAGCACTTAGTAATATTTATGCCGCATTAGAAACTGGGATCCATATTGTTGATGCTTCTGTTGCTGGTTTAGGGGGTTGCCCTTATGCTAAAGGCGCCAGTGGTAATGTGGCCACGGAAGATGTGCTCTATTTATTAAATGGCATGAATATAGAAACGGGCGTGTCTATGGATAAATTGTTAGAAGCCGATCGCTTCATTAGTGATTATTTGAAGCGCCCGAGTCGGTCTAAGGTGGCTTTCGCTAAAAATTAATGGTCATATTATTGACAAATCACCAAGCATTATTATAAAATAAGGCTTAGAAACCTGTAATTGCTATGGATGGCCTAATTTTTATTAGGAGCCATTAATTATGCCCGATCACTCACAAAATGATTTAAATCCAGCGACGCAAGACACTACGCAACTACTTGAAAATCATGATATAACTAGTCCACAAAGTGATACGCCGCTACAAATGGCCAATTATCTTGGCACAGGTAGCAATCCTCGCTTATTAATGACGCTCGCCGCCAATGGCCCTAAATGGGCGCCTTATACTATAGACTATGCTCATGAAGGAGGAATTCCTTATGCTGCATCAATGGATGACGGCTGGAGTACCTGGAATGTCTATGATGATGAAGGAAATTATTACGGCACTATCACCATATCCAGCGATAATAAAACTGTGGAATTTGATAATTATGTCGCGCCCAATCCGCCAACAGGCTATTACCTCGATGGCATTCATCTAACCTGGAATAATGCGAGCAGCGCTTTTAACATGACCGTTGATAAAATTTATCAACCCACTCCACAAAACGGCCCCTTTCCTGATGCGCCGCGCGCAACACCAGCCACGTTTACTGGCACAAACACGCCTATAAAGTTTCACACTGAAGGCAATAAAATTCTTGATAATTACGGCCGAGATGTTTCTTTCAAAGGCGTTGCTAGGCCTTCTTTAGAATGGAATCCACAAGGGCAATATTTAAGTCCAGATGATATTGCTAATATGGCTAAATGGGGCGCCAATGTCATTCGTCTTGATTTATTTCAAGGCTATTGGTTTGACTCTGCGGATGCAGATACCAAGGGTTCTTACAAACAAATTATTGATGCCATTATTTATTATGCGACGCAAAATAATATGGCGGTTATCCTTGATTTACACTGGGTTGAAGCGGGTCATCAAAGCAATATGGCGAATCAAGATTCTATTCGCTTCTGGCAAGAAGTGGCTGCAACTTATAAAGATTTTGGTACCGTGATGTTTGAACTCTATAATGAGCCAGTGAATATTACTCCGGACGTATGGCTCAATGGAGATGGCAATTATGTAGGGTATCAACAACTGCACGATGCTGTACGTAATACAGGTGCAGATAATCTCGTGATTGTTAATGGTACTGATTATGCCTATGACTTAAGCTTTGTGACTCCAGAAGGCTATCATGTTAAAGGGAAAAATATTGTCTATGGATCACATCCTTATAATGATAAAGGTGCGCCAGGGTATACTGGGCCAGGCGGCAGCTTTGATAATTGTTATAAGGGCGTGCTGCCTAACTATCCCCTCATTTTTACAGAATTTGGTGGCAATCAAGCGAATGAATATCCTAATGGCTATCAAGATATTTATTCGCGCATTATCGCCTATGCGAATGCCAATAACATTGATTACACTGCCTTTGCCTGGTGGGTTGATCCGAATGATCCGCAATTTCCAACGTTAATCAGTAGTTGGCAGCCGGGTCCAGATGGAAAAGTTCCTGGAAATTTTGGTGGAATAGATGTTGAAAATGATTTAGTGAAAAATCCTCCCAGCAACTTTTTTCAACCCCCTCCTGGTCTTAAAAATACCGTATCTACTACAGCGCAAAGCAATGTAGCACAGACACAAGAAATAATCTCTGAAACTAAAAAGTCAGAATCGTCAAAAAAAGCACGAGAATGTTGCTCGTTATCTCTCGACTCTACTATAAGTGCAGTAAGCGATAGCCTCTCTTCTCTTAGCAGCGAGGCATCTAGAATCGCGAGTGCGGCGAGTCAACAAGCCATGTCAACACTCTTCTCGGCAAGTCAGGCTTTTTTTGAGCGTAAAACAAAGTTTTATAAGCAAATTGATGATATGGTGAATGGAAATAATGAAGCAACCTCATCTTCTTCAATTTCTAAGAAACCAGGCTAAACACAAAAGTTTTAATTCTCGGTAAAAGATTAAGTTTTCTACCTTGCACAGATTTTCCAATTTCCTCTCCCCAACCCTCTCCCGCGAAAAGCATCGCTATACTAACAAAGCTCCTAGCGTGGAATAGGGGGCAGATCGAGGCAAAATTAAGAATCTGCACTTAATTCAAGATTAAATGATGTTCAGCCACAACAAGATAAAATTTTGGCTTTAGATTCACATATCTGCGAAACGTTTCCGATATAGACTCATAGCACATCAATATTTTTATTCTTATAATATTCATACCATCCCATCATATGATACTCTTCAAAATAATTTAATGCTTTTTGATAATGCTCTTTAGCTTTTTCTGGCTGATTTAAATGCTTATAAAATTCAACATAAATCAATTCTATATTAGGATGTAGCGAATTACAGCCCAACTCTCGAGTAATAGCCTGTGCTTTTGCGAGTAATTCCAAGATTTCATCCTCTTTATCATTACTTTTAGTCATTAAACTATAGGTTAATGCTTTAAAAGAATAGCATCGGGCGAGTAATAATTGATGATTATCGGCTACCGCTAAAGTCATAATATCGGAGATAACTTCTAATGCCTCTTCATAACAACCGCAGCGCGCTAATATTTCACTCAATAGAATTGCCACATAAGAAGAAAAACCATAATGCATTTTCTTATACATTTCTATGCTGTTTTTTGCATAGAGAATGGCTTGCGATTTATTGCCTTTATAGTATTTTATACACGCTAAATACGCTCGTGGTATCACAGAAAGAAAGTTCAAATGCATACGTTCAGATAAGGCCAACGATGTAGTCATTTTCATCTCTGCCTCTTCTAATTTTCCAATGCTATATTCATAGATCCCAAAAGATATAGCTATAGCAACAGCAAATTCACTGGGCGGTACTTTAGATAGCTCTGCTTGCAAATAGGGTAGTTTTTCTTCTATCATGTCAAACCGCGCGCGAAGAGAATGGCAAACAAAAAGATGAAAATATAAAATAGCAGCAGGCGCGAGTCCAATTAATTCAGAATAATAGTAAAAGGGTTTATCTTTCAATAGCTCGAATCCCTTGGTAACACATTCATCAAATAAAGCATAGTTCCCTGTTGCCCAGAAAATATGTTGCAAACCTGTATAAAGAGCAAGATAGACTTCTTCCTTTTTATCGCCAAGTGAAATGCCCTTATCTTGCTTTATAAAATTCAATATTTCTTTACACATTGCCAATCCAGAACTTGCATGAACAGAAGCAAAAAGCGCTGCCATTTTATACACACTGACTAACATTTCATACAACTTGTTTTCATAGTGAATAGATTCTGCTAACATTTTTTTTATGCCCATCTCGAACAAATCAAAGCGTGTCAAGGCGAGGCAAGCATGTAGATAGCGCATCATGACACGACCATAAGCATCAAAATTTGCTTTCTTTTCTACATCTGTTAATTCTTGAAAGCAGTAGCTGACTTTCTTTTCCACATCCAAATAGCGGGGGTTAGGAAAGTCCAGTGATTCTCCCACGGGCACCATTTCATTATAGTAGTGCAATGCTTTAAGCCAGAGAGCCGCTTGATAAGCATGCTCCGCCAGAATGGAATAAAAAAGGGGTAACCTATCTGCTTCGTGCACTTCAATTTGCTCTACTATGCGCGCATGTTCCTCTTTCTTCTGTTTAATTAGCATTCCTTTGTAGACTGCATCACAAATGTGCGCATGTTTAAAAGTATATTCTGGTTGCGGGAATAAGGCCGTTTCAACCAAGAACCCTTTTTCTTCTAATAGCGTTAATTGACGCTTAAAATCTGCTTCATTTAAACCACATAAATAACGTAATAATGAAGATTGAAAAACTCGTCCTAAAACAGAAGCCTGTTGCAGAAAATATTTACTTTCTTTGGGCAGTTGATCAACACGACTACTAATAACGCCCTGAATTGTTGGTGGCAATTCTGACAAATTATAGTTTGGATTTAATCGATACTTATTTTTTTCTTTAATGATACCACCTTGAGTAAGAATCGTATTGATATACTCCTCTATAAAGAATGGATTTCCTTGAGACAATGTAGAAATTGCATTTTTTAATTGACTCAAATCATCTTCACCAGGAAGTAAATATTCTAGCAATTCCCTACTATATTCATCTGATAATGGCTCTAGCACAATCTCGGTCAACCCTGTTTTCATTTCATCAGGCATAGTAAATTCTGGTCTATAATCCAAAACTATCATACAAGATCCTAGTCTATTTTGCGTCACCAAGAAAGTTATAAAGTTTAAACTGTCCTCATCACACCAATGCAAGTCTTCAAAAAACAATAATAGTGGATTTGTTTTACTCTCTTCATTTAATAAATCCACCACACTATCAAAAATAATTTTCTTTTGTAATGTTGCATCTAGCTTAACCCAATGCGTATCGCTAATTTTAACACCCAATAAAGATAGAATGGCTTTGTTTCCTAACGGATCATGGAAAGATTTCTTTTCCACTTCCTCTGTCAATGTTCTAATTTGCTCAAGCGTTAATACACCAAATCCTAAATTAAATATATCTTTTAGCAATTGTACTACTGTAGAAAAACCTTCCATTTGCTCATACGCTGAAGAAGAAATAGCATAAATCTTTCCTCCTTCGTTCAATATTTTCTGAGCATATTCATAAGACAATCGGGTTTTACCCATGCCAGGATCTGCACGAATGGCTAAGCACTGTGTTTTATACTGACGAATTGCACTTTGCCAAAGATCCATAAACAATCTTTTTTCATAGTCTCGCCCAACAAAATGAGTCCCTTTATATAATTGTCTATTGATATTCTTTCTTATTTTCTCTGACAAAATACTCACTAATTGGCAGGTCGCAATCGGATGATCAAATCCCTTAAGCGTTTTAGGCATAATGTTATCGATAACAATATATTGACTTATCCTATTGGCCATAGAGCGTGTTAATTGTATACTATTCTCGCTCGCTGTTTGCATCATGCGAGCTGCCAAATTAACTGCAATTCCTAAAGCGTCATATTGACGACTTTCATCCGTTCCAATCTGATCAACCACAGCTTCACCGCTGTGTAAACCCATATATACTGTTACATTATTCTCTATCCCTAATGACTCTTTAATTGAATATGCTGCAAGGCAAGCTCGTAAGGAATGATCTTCAAATGCCACGGGCGCACCAAAAATTGCAAATAGACTATTCCCCATTTCACGGATCAAAGTTCCACTATATTGCCGAATTGCTTTTTCAGCGATCGAGAGAAATTTCTTATTAAGATTTGAATGTATATCCACATTTTTAGAGACCACTTTTATGAACATGCTAGTAATATTCTTCTTTTCCCCGCTTAGCTCATGTGTGGTAGTTGTAGCTGCACTTACCCTTTCTTGATACTGTTTCTTTAAAGCAACTAAATCTATGTTAGTCTTGACGTCGATTAATCTACTTACTTTTATAAATAACGGCTTGTCTGGCAATTTAGTATCTATAAAATCATCCATTATAAAAGTATCTTCATAAGCAGAAGATACTCTATGAGATATATAAACTTCGGTGGCTGGTGCTAAAGATTCTATATATTGCGTAATAAACATATCGTGTTCAGAAAATAAGTCTTCTTTTCCTCCATAGCGTAAAATACTCGCATGTATTCCTGCACGGGCTTTAAGTGGCAACTTCGATTGCTGCAACTTTTTTTGTACCGTGAGTGCCGCTATTCCCGCTACAATCCCTTGTTCTTTGCCATAAAAACAAGCAGTGACACCATCACCTGCGGTTTGTATGATTTCACCGCCCAAGGTTTGAATTTCTTCTTGCATAATGAGGAGTGCTTTTTCCACCCACTCTCGTCCCTGCTCTATGTCTTTATCGCGGATCAACGCAGTAGAGCCTTGAATATCGATTATCAAATACGTTACTTGTAAAGGAACTTGTATTGTTGGCTTAATCCCTTTTGAGGTGAGAAAATAGTGCCGCCATTCTTCCATCCCATATTGTGTGAATAACTGTAACGCCTGCTGATAATACCGCTGACTGCTTTCAGAATCATTGATTTGTTGATAATATTCCATTTGATGTAATGCAATCCACGGCAAAGCAGCATAACTCTTCATCTCTGTTGCTAATTTTTGTGCTTTTGAAAATAGCTCTATGCTACTTGTATCTGCTTGCATAGTTTTATTAGATAACGCATAGATTAATCCCTGCATACCATAAGCTTGCGCTAATAGCGGTGTCTGATTATCACTTTCTGCTAGTCGTATGATATCCATAACAATAGTATGCGCTATGTATTCTTCATCACAATGGGTTAACACTTCCACGGCAAGCAAAACATATTGTGGCAA
>CBFGYT010000027.1:0-10294 GCA_965653065.1 uncultured bacterium
ACCTAGGACCAAAGGATTATGAGTCCTCTGCTCTAACCAACTGAGCTATGGGCCCGAGAGTAGAGGAGTGTATAAAAAAAGAGGGTAGATTGTCAATAATACAAAGCCGTCTTCTTTTAGACTAAATATTGACAAATTAGCCTGCTGACTATAAAATTGACACAAATATTAAAATGAGCGTATGAGGTAATGGATATAGACAATGATAGTGATGGTATTTCAGAGACAACCATAATAATCTTGGGTTGTTTAGGTGCGGTGAGTGCATTCTTTAGCATCTGTGCATTAATCCAGTGTTATCGATTGGGAAAATTACGAGAAAGGAAAAAAAAATCCTTATTTAACGATTAGCGATCTAGAAGGGTGTTGCGGAAAGTCTTCTGACGATGATTCAGATGATTCAGATGATTCAGATGATTCAGATGATTCAGATGGGTCGGATAATGAAGGAGAAGCGGACGAGAGGCACAAAGTAAGAGAATCGCGGCGACACCATGATAAAACTTATGGCTCAATAAAGGGCCTTGATCCGGAAGCGATAGACAAAGCGCTTCAAAAATATCCGAGACTTGCTAGCTATTTTTCGATTAATTCTGAAGGTGTGGTACGTAGTGCAAGAAAAAAAGAAGTAGATGCAGAGAGTGAAATGGAATTACCGTTAGTAATAGAATGTTCAAACGAAGATACTGGCGTTGATGATAGTGCATCTGAGACAGAGTGTGCTGGTAGACGTAGAGGCGTATCCTATTAATATCAAGATAGCTATATACCCTCAATGCACTTGAAGATGCGATAAATTAACTTCACCTGTCGCAGTGTATTGGGCATAAATAGCGGAGATTTTCATGCAACAAGTAGTTACATCACCTGCCTCTAAAATCCACACTAAACTGATCCCTTTAATACTATTAATCAGTCTAGGATTTATCTGGGGCTCTGGCTATACCTTAGCAAAATTTGCAGTGACGCATGGCGTATCACCATTGGGTTATGCATTTTGGCAATCATTAGGACCAGCGCTATTTGTCACAAGCTTCGTATTGTTATCACAACGACGATTCTTGTGCGATAAAACTCAATTACGACACTATGCAGTGACAGGTTTATTTGGTATCGCGCTGCCTAACACCAACATGTATTTAGTGGCAGCACATTTACCAGCAGGCATATTGGCGATCATTGTTAATACGGTGCCGATTTTAACGTATCCGTTAGCCTTATTATGGCGCTTAGAACAATTTCGCTTGTTACGCTTATTAGGTGTGATAGCCGGATCTATTGGTATTCTCGGTATTGTGATTGTCGGAAGTCACGCGTCAATGAACTTTAATGGTTGGGCGTGTTTAGCGTTATTATCTCCCTTGTCGTTTGCAGTCACTGCACTGTATATTCATAAACAGCAACCGTTACAAACATCTGCTATTCAATTAACTGCCGGCATGTTGTTATTCTCCACGCTATTCTTATTGCCATTAATGTTGTATGGCAAAGGGTTTTATTCATTACTACAATGGAACGCAGCCACCGCGGTAGTTATATTAGAAATTATTTTATCTTCTATCGGTTATATCTTATTTTTTATTTTAATCAAACGCGCCGGTGCTGTTTATTATAGTTTAGTCGGTGGTATTGTTGCGCTAACGGGATTATTTTGGGGTTATATTATTTATCATGAAACATTAACTGCGATTGATATTTATGCTACACTGTTAATATTGACAGCGTTAGGAATATTATCGTTTACTCATTTGCGAGCATCTTAAAGGATATATGTGAGTCGAAAGTCGAAAGTCGAAAGTCGAAAGTCGAAAGTCGAAAGTCGAAAGTCGAAATAAGCGAGATCTACCCCCTCTCCCGCGCTAGGAGTTTTGTTATTATAATGATACCATTTCGCGGGAGAGGGTTGGGGAGAGGGCATGGAAAAATCACATTAGCCCTCTCCCCAACCCTCTCCCGAAAAAAGTGTCGTCATACCAGCAAAGCTCCTAGCGCGGGAGAGGGGGTAGATCGAGGTGAAATTAAAAATCTGTGCTTTTAAACCAAGGTTAAATGATGTTTAGCGCACAACAAGCTAAAATTTCGTATTTTGAAGTGAAATAGTAGATTACATACAAAATATTAAGGAACAACCCATGAGAATTATTATTGTCATTTTATCATTATGGATAATGAATATACTTTATGCTGCAACGAACAGTGATACGACGCAAAATATGCAAGATCAAATTCCCGCATTAAGCCAGTCCTTATTTCATGATGCACAAAGCCCTGTAGGCGGTAACCTGCAAGGCAGCGTTACATTAGTGGAATTCTTTGATTATCAATGTCCGCATTGTCGCGAAGTCGCGCCTACAGTGATGGCATTACGAGCAGCGAATCCTAATTTACGCATCGTCTATAAAGATTGGCCTATTTTTGGGGGGAGTTCGACTTATGCCGCTAAAGTAGGGATGGCGATTGCCAAACAAGGCAAATATGAAGCTTTCCACGATGCTGTGATGGAAGCAAACCTGCCTTTAACCAATGACGCTGTATTAAGCATAGCCCGTTCTTTGGGAGCGGATATGACACGATTGCAGCAAGATATGGCCAACCCGGCCATAGACAGTGAATTAAAAGCTACGGTGCAATTAGCGAAACAATTGCAACTAATTGGTACCCCAGCGTTTATCATTGCTAAGACACAAAATAGCGATAAAGAGACTTCTTTTTTAGTACCAGGCCCAGCATCGCAATCGACTTTACAGCAAATGATTAGTCAAAGCAGTGGTTTTTAGAGCGATTGGTTTGTACGAAATTTCTGAAAACAATCTGTGCAAAAAGCGGGAAGTAGAGAAGGATAAAAAAAATACTGAATATAAGCGGCTGATTTTTAACAATAAAATTTATATTTAACATTAAAAATACAGTTTGCCATGAAGATTTAAGTAAAAATAGCGGCTTGCATTTTAGGCTGAGTCTGGTAGAATGTATTTATGTTCAGGACGGAACAAGCAAGGATGTCACTCTAGGAATGAGGGCTGTTATGGATTATCAGCTTACGAGTTAAGGATCAACACTCGGGAAAGGAGTGAAGAGGTCTACTGTTGAATTTTTCCAGTAACCTCTGTTATGCTTTGCAACTGTTTTGAGTCTTAATATAGAATTCTGTGTTAAGACTTATTGTTTACCTTCGCTAATCTCCCTAAGTCCATATTGTTAGGGAGATCCTAACGGCATAATATTTAATGCCAAGCCCCTGTACCTTACAGGGGCTTTTTTTTTATCAATTAGGTTTGAAGTGATTAATAATACTGTACTCTAACCGTATATTCCTGCAATTTCACCACGCGCACAGTATATTTTCCTTGCAATTTCGCTACGCTTGCATTATATTTTCATTGTAGAAACACCACACAAGAGGCTTTTTTGTGAAATATACGACTCGATTGTTAGAACATAGGCTCTTTACGGCTTTTGAGGGGCCGTTTATTACAGGTATTCTTGGGCCACGACGAGTGGGCAAATCTACTTTAATTGAACATTTTATCGAAACTCATATAGGTGCAACCGCTCTCGTAATGTTGAATATGGATAAAATGGAACAACGAGAACAAGTCAAAGCCGGACGTTTAAAACAACTGATTTTAACCACGCTTAAAAAACCTCTAGAAAGAGGGAAGAGAGCATGGGTTACGATTGATGAAGCACAAAAGTGTCCAGAGCTTTTTGAGCAAATAAAAGTAATTTATGATGAATACAAAGATCAAGATGCGATTAAGTTTATCATCACGGGCTCAGCGCTATTAGAGTTACATCGGTTAAGCGCGGAAACTCTTGCGGGAAGAATACAGCTTTTTCATATGTCCGCTTTTGGTTTGGCAGAAGCTTTGGAATTAACACGAGGGTTGAAGATAGAGCATAGTCTTTTTGAGCTTCTTGAAACGCAAGATGAGCGCTTATGGCAAGACTATATGGATTCACTATTGCCTTTGAGTGTCTCATTACAAGAAACAGTGCGAGAGTTGCTATTATGGGGTGGGTTGCCAGAAGTATTACAGGTTGATAATGAAAATACGCGTAAAGATTATCTTGAAAATTACTTACAAACGTATTTAGAAAAAGATGTATTACCTATTTCATCTGTGACCGATTTACGATTATATAGACAATTGATGAATATTATTGGCGAACAAACAGGCTCTATTCGTGATGATAAACGGTTGCTTCAAGCATTAGGATGTCATCGTGATACGTTAAATAAATATCGCGGTTATTTACAAGCCACTTTAATGTATTGTGATTTATATCCTTATATTAATACCACATTAAAACGAATTGTAAAATCGCCCAAAGGGTATTTAATGAATAATGGGTTAGTGGGATTTTTACAAGGTATTTTTGATGAAGATATCTTGTTGAAAACAGGGCAAATTGGCCACCGTGTGGAAAATTGGTTTTTAAATGAATTAACGATATGGCTCAATCGCATATCGGGTAGACATGAGATTTATTATTGGCGAAATAGCACAGGGATGGAGGTCGATTTCATTGTCAAAAAACCACCCTATATCTATCCTTTTGAAATTACAATGACATCTTATATAGAGCCCAAGAAGATACGCAGTTTAATGAGTTTTCGCGAATACGAACCCGAGGCACAATATCTTTTTTATGTATATAATGGCGAATTTAAAATAGACACTCTCAAAAAAATTGTCTTTATTCCTCTTTGGGCGATTTGTTGAGTTGATAATTTCTATTAATAGAGTCTTATAGTATCAGGCGATAATTTATTGACGCACGACGCTCGTACAGGCGTTGCTGCTTGCCTGAGCCAGACTACATAACACAGCAGCTTTTTTCATCAGGCTCATCTTTTTTAATAGCCTGTATTTTTCGACTTTGCTTTATTTCATTCTGAATAGCATGGATGCTTTTATGTTCATGTGCAAGTATGTCGTATAGTGCCTGTGTTGCTTCGGAACGAAATCGCGATGGCTCCAATTGCTTTCTTTTCGCAATAAGACGCATTTCTTCGAGACTAGTCGCTTTCAACAATTCTTCAACCCCAGCAGGGATTTTATTTCTATTAAATAATCCTGGAGTATAACCTTGAGATTGGAATTTCTCACCAATCAAGTGCTTAAGCGCAGTAAACCGTGGATCTTCCGGCTCCTTTTGAAGTTGGGGTAGCTCTATTTTTGCTTTGAATTGACAAGTTGTATTCCATCCAGCTCTTCCTAATACTGTGAGTTCTCTTGTTGCTACTTGATAAATAGCTTCTACCTGGTCCAGCTCAGAATCATCAACATAGAAGATGCCTGAAAAATTTCGTTTATAGAACTCTTGTAAACGACTTACAAAAGTATCCTTATTGTTTATTGCCAACTCTTGAGCACTTTTATGTGTAAAAAAAAGGTATAGAATATAATTATCTTGATAAATCCATGCTCTTACCTCATCCTCTGGCTTAACTATCTCGGCACCTTCATGGTCCGGGTAACTATGAGCATCATCACTTTTGGATACGTAGTTATGGGATAGATTATCGTGCAATATGTATTGTTGCGAGGGCTTAGACGGATGGATACCAATAATTAGAAAACAGCCGTGCATTGTGCCTGCGTATAGTTGCTCATACTTCTTGTCTGCATGCGCATAGCTTTGTGAGCCATATATAGCGCTATCAACCCTTCTCCCTCTATAATAGTTATTAAAAGGGGCGGCTTCCAAGGATATAATAGGAATTGCTCCTTGATTTCCGCTAGCGCCAGCAGCTGAGCTTTCACTGACAGACGAGTTATCACCGTTTGCAGACATATTTTTCACTCCTAGTAAACCTCATAATTAGAATATTAATTATACAGGATAAAGATTAACCAAATATTAAAGCCTCCTTTTGGACTGTTTTTTTTAGTTAGTTTATTGACAAGAGATGCCTGATTATTTATCCTGTTTAATGATGAGCGCTGGTCTAATCCAGCTAAGTATATGATTCCACTGATTTTTTGTAACAAGTCATTCCGAAAGGGTAATAAAAAAGTATTGACGACTTTGCTGTACTGAGCATTGTTATGCGTTGTCATCCCCGCGCACGCGGAGATCCAGTGAGAGTAGCACAATTCGTGAGTTATTCCTGGATCCCCGCGTGCGTGGGGATGACAATGTACAACAAAGCTAACCTAAGTTCACTCAAGTGCGTTTGGTCTATATCACTCGAAAATACCTCTAAACGCTTGCAATTTGTCTGATTATTTGTTATAAAGTTCCCCTTTACCATAAAATATCTGTTAACTAATGAGGATGTACTAAAAATGTCCAGAGTATGCCAAGTCACCGGCCGCGGACCTATGACCGGAAATAACGTATCCCACGCGAATAATAAGACGCGCCGTCGTTTTAATATTAATTTACAAACACGTCGCTTATGGGTGCCATCAGAAAATCGGTTTGTTACCTTACGCATCAGCAATCATGGTTTGCGTATTATTGATAAAGTAGGCATTGAAAAAGTATTAGAGACGTTACGTGCTCGTGGCGAAAAAGTCTAAAGAATAGTCAAAATTAGGAAAATATCATGCGTGATAAAGTCAAATTAGTGTGTGAAGAAGGTACCGGTGAGTACTATACAACTACTAAAAATAAGAAAAATACCCCAGAAAAAATGCGCTTTAAAAAATACAGCCGCAAATTACGTAAACACGTTTGGTTTAAAGAAGATAAAATCAAATAAGTATTACGAAACCTGAATTTACCTGGATCCCCGCATTCGCGGGGATGACAGTTTTCACTTCTTAGCTAGATCCTAACCGTCATAACACAATCTTGTATCATATATATGTGTGAATCTAAAGTCGAAACGCGAGATAAGTGAGATCTATCCCCTCTCCCGCGCAAGGAGTTTTGCTATTATAATGATACCATCTCGCGGGAGAGGGTTAGGGAGAGGGCATGGAAACATCACGCTAGCCCTCTCCCGCAAAAAGCGTCGTGATACCAGCAAAGCTCTTCGCGCGGGGAGGGGGTAGATCGAGGTGAACTTAAGGATCTGTGCTTAATCCAAGTAAATGATGTTCAGCACACAACAAGCTAAAATTTCGACTGTAGATTCACATATATATGCACTCGTTAAGACTTTGGCTTATATTGATTTACTGCGACAATGGATTCAATTTAATCCTATAGTAATATAGCATGTACTATGTTAGACTAGATAGTAGTCATAAAGATTCAAATATTAGATTGGAGCATCAATAATGATAACAGATCTATTATCTGGGAAAATTGCATTAATTTTAGGTGGTAGTCAAGGGATAGGATTTGAAACCGCTAAGTTATTTGCAGAGCAAGGTGCAACGGTGATCATAACGGGGCGTACTCTTTCTTATTTAGAAGAAGCTCAATGCTCTATTCAAGGAGATATAACAACCGTACAATCAGATATGTCTGTAAAAGAAGATAGGGATGCGCTATTTGCAATGATTAAAGAACGTTACGGAAAAATTAATATTGCTTTTATCAATGCAGGTATTGCAGAAGGATCCCCATTAGATTTTGTAACAGAAGACGTATTTGATAGACATATTGCTGTCAATTATAAAGGCGCATACTTTTGTGCACAACAGAGCGCACGCTTGATGCAACAACAAGACAGTATTATTTTCACTTCTTCTGCTGCCGCAGTTATGGGGATACAGAATTTAAGTGTTTATTCTTCTACTAAAGCCGCTATCGTTAATTTAACGAAAACACTGGCGGCAGATTTAGTAGAGCAAGGTATTCGTGTCAATGCAATTTCCCCGGGTTATATTGAAACACCACTTGGGATGAAAAATAATAAAAAGCATTATGACGAAATATGTAAAACGATTCCATTAGAGCATAGATTTGGTACGCCAAGAGAAATAGCTAATACCGCATTATTTTTAGCATCTGAATTATCCAGTTATATAACTGGTGAAAACATTGTAGTCGATGGTGGCTATTCGCAAATTAAAAAGCTTTTCTTTTAAGTGCCAAGAAGCGTTTGATATATAGTCACTGCATTTAAACTGCGGGTTTTACATCAAGACTTGAATGTCGTCATTGCGAGCGTCAGCGAAGCAATCCAGAGAATTTATCACAGATCTGCGGATTACTCACCGGATTGCGTCGCTTGCTCGCAATGGCAGTTGCTAACCATCATAAGTTAACTTCGCATTTTGCAGTTGACAAATGAAATGTCAATAGACCCTAATATACCTGCTTTTATTTTTTTTGTTTGTATTCATCCGCTGCGACAACCGATGCTGCGCCTTCAGGAGGAAATTCATCGTATTGTGGCAAGCCATCGGTAATTTCATACCAAGGCGCTTTAGAAGCGACGAATATGTTCATAATAGGGCATACACCTAGATCTTGATCGATCCCACCTAAAGGAACACCAATATACTCTGGGTTATCTGTTCGCTCACTCATAAGTGAAGAACCGCAAATGGAACAAAATGTTTTAGTCACAAATTCAGAAGAATTATAACGAGACAATAATTCAGCGCCTTTTAACCAAGTAAAATTTTCTGTTTTAACGGCAGCGCGAGTTCTAAACACAGCACCATGCCAACGTCTGCATTTAGAGCAATGACAATTGACAATAGGGCCTAATTCTCCGCGTATCTCGTAAGCGATTGCACCACATAAACAGTGGCCAGTTAATTTTTTTTGCATGATTTAACCTCGGAGAAAATTAAGAAAGTGATTATTAATAATAAATATAACAGATTGATAATTTAACTTAGCGCAAAACTAAATGATTGTCAATACTAAAATATCGTGGCAAAAAATAGGATAGACATACTTAAGATTGCAAATTAGAATAGACAAGAAAACTTTGATAAGCGTAAAGAACTTACCAGATTTGCAGAAGACAAAACTAAAGATAAGTTCAGGACAAAACATGGCAGGAATACGTTCAAAACATGATGGCTTTTTTAAAGCGATGATGAAAGATTTAGTTTTAGCAGAAGACTTTTTAAAGCTTCATTTGCCTAAAGAGATTTTAAATATTATTCAATTACAATCAATACAGGTAGAAGATTCGAGTTATATTGATAGAAAGCTACGAGAAAGTGAAAGTGACATACTTTTTTCAGTAAAGCGCAGCGATTGTAATGAAGATCTATTTATCTTTTTACTTTGTGAACATCAAAGTACGTCAGATCCTTTGATGCCTTACAGGTTGTTATCTTATATGATAAAGATTTGGGATAGATATTTAAAAACACATAAAGAAAGCATACTTCCGTTGCCATTGATCTATCCATTGGTGGTATATAATGGTAAAACTAAGTGGATGCATGAACGAAGTTTTTACAAACTATTTGGTAATTTATCTTTTGTGGCAAAAGCCTTGTTTACACAACCCTTCTTTTTATTGGATGTTAGCGAATTACAAAAAGAAGAATTACAACAACAGCATTTATCTAATTTGATGTTGTTGAGTCTATGCCGAACACGAGCCGAACAATTACAGCAAAAATGTAATTTATTGCAAGAGTTGTTTTTAAAGTGTTCAATTCAGGCTTCTAGTGACATGGCACACACTGTGCTAGAATATGTACTGGTGGCTGCAGAAATCAATGAACAAGAAAAAGAAGAATTGTGGGCTATTTTAAAAGAAGGATTTGTCCCTGAATATCAAGAGGTTATCATGAATTTAAAGCAAGCAACGATGCAAGAAGGATTTAGACAAGGACTAGAACAAGGGTTGGAACAGGGGTTAGAACAAGGGTTGGAACAAGGGTTAGAACAGGGGTTAGAACAAGGATTTGAACAAGGTAGTCAACAAGGGAAGTTAGCTGTGGCGATAAATCTTATTCGTGCCGGAGTCGATTTAACGCTTATCGCTAAGAGTACTGGATTATCGATAGAGAAAATAAAAGCCTTAATGCAAGAAATCACTGATAAAACATAAATTCTTAAGTACACGTAGATCCTAAAAATATCTACTTGAGATACATATCAATAGTTAACGGTATTCAATTTTCTTTTATTGTCAACGCATCTGCGCTAGTAAACAAATCTTGAATTAAAAGACTGTTTGAATCAATCGCATAACAAGAAAAATCATCTATGCCTATTTCGCGAAGTAAGTCTTCATCTATAAAGAAATTCCCAGTACAAGTTGTTGCATTTTTCTCAGCTAAGATATAAGCCGCATCTGCCATAATGGTAGGTAATCGACTGTGTTTATATATGGGATCTTTAAAATTATCTTCTATCGTGGTCGTCGCAATCGTGGTTTCTGGCCATAAAGAATTAATAGCAATTCCTTTTG
>CBFGYT010000028.1:0-10279 GCA_965653065.1 uncultured bacterium
CAAAAAGGATAATAAAATGAAACTGTACTTTTCCAAGCACGCATGCTCGTTGGCCATCCGTATTTTAATACATGAATTAAATTTGTCGTGTGAATACGAAGCAGTCGATTTAAAAACAAAGCAAACGGCAACCGGTGGCAATTTGAAAACAATCAATTCCAAGGGCAATGTACCCACGTTAATTTTAGATGATGGGCAAATATTAGTAGAAAGCGTGGCTATCCATTTTTATTTTGCAGAAAAATACCCGCAAGCCAATTTGATTCCAGCCAAGCCATCCACTGAACGTTATCAAGTGATTGAATGGTTAAGTTTTATTGCCACCGATTTACATAAATCCTTTATTCCATTTTTTGCCCCTAATGTACCCGAAGAAGCGAAACAAGGTATTTTTAAAGACATTTTGCGAGGTAAATTTAATTATGTAGATAGAGCATTGGCAGATCATCGCTATTTACACGGCGATCAAATTACTAGTCCTGATTTTTATTTATTTGTCATCACTCGATGGTTAGTGGCCACACCCTTATCCATCGATTTATGGCCTAATTTGAAAAGATATATGGATGAAATGTCACACAGGCCCTCTATTCAAGCCGCATTAGCAGAAGAAAAAGAAGGGTGAGATATCATGATTCCTGGGGTAAAATACTGAAAAAACAATAGCGTAAGTATTTTTTTGTTAAAAAAAGCGATGCTTTCCTTTGACGAAATCATAAATTTAGCGTATCCTATGTACGCTCGGAATAGGAGAGGTGGCTGAGCGGTTGAAAGCGGCGGTCTTGAAAACCGTTGAGGGGCAATCCCCCTCCCAGGGTTCGAATCCCTGCCTCTCCGCCAATAGTATGGGTAACCATTCATCAACATAGGTAAATACAGCAAAAAGGGTGAATACGTACTAAAATTGATTTAGGCATGCGGACAAGGGCACGAGGGTAGTAATATGATAAAGGTTTTAATCGTCGATGATCATCAGCTCGTACGTTACGGCTTAAGAAGCGTTTTGAGCAATACAGAAGAAATTGAAGTCGTTGGCGATGTTGCTACCGGCGAAGAAGCGATAGAATTTACACGTCAACATCATCCCGATGTCATATTAATGGATATCCGGATGCCAGGTATTGGGGGTTTAGAAGCAACACGACGGATTGCACATTCTAACCCAAATAGTCGAGTTCTAGTTGTCACGATGTGCGATGTAGAGCCTTTCCCCACGATATTAATGCAAGTAGGTGCCAGTGGGTTCTTGAGTAAAACAGCCAATGAAGCGGAAATGGTAACAGCGATACGCAGTGTAGCCAAGGGTGAACAATATATTAGCCCAGAGATTGCAGAAGCCATGAGTGCCAGAGCATTGAGTGGTTCGGGTAGCTCACCATTTAATGCATTATCCGATCGAGAATTACAAGTTGCACTCATGATCATTACCGGAAAAAAGAACAATCATATTGCTGAAAAAATGTATGTCAGCAATAAAACGATTTGTACTTATCGTTATCGTATTTATGAAAAACTACATATAGACTCTGACGTAGAGCTGGCGTTGTTGGCCGTGCAATACGGTCTGATTGATAATATCCCCTCTACGGAAGAATAGTGTCTATTATTCTTGACTCAGAAGAAAATCGCCAAATCTTTCTTGCTTCTATGACAACGCAATCAGGCGTTTATCGCATGTACAGCGATAGTAATGAAATCTTGTATGTGGGTAAAGCTTATAATTTACAAAAACGCTTACAAAGTTATTTTCAAAAGAACAATTTACCGCGTAAAACAGCTTTATTGATGCATCAAGTGCATCATATTGAAGTGACCGTAACTCAGACAGAAAATGAAGCCTTTATTTTAGAAAACACTCTCATCAAACGACATAAGCCCCGGTATAATGTCTTATTTCGCGATGATAAAACATATCCTTATATCGTATTAGATGAAAAAGCAGACTTCCCCCGTTTAAGTTTATTAAGAAGCAAAAAAAAGATGGTAGGGCGTTATTTTGGACCATATCCTAGTGCCGAAGCAGCGCGTGAAACGTTACAGTTTTTACAAAAATTATTTGGCATTCGTCAATGCAGTGAACCTTTTTTTAAAAACCGTACGCGTCCTTGTTTGCAATATCAAATTAAGCGTTGTAGCGCACCTTGTGTGGGCTTGATTGATAAGAAAACCTATCAACAAGCATTACAGCATACGCTGCTTTTTTTGCAAGGAAAAAATACGGCGATTATAGAAGAATTAGTGACGCAAATGCAGCATGCCAGTCAAAAACTAGATTATGAAAAAGCAGCCAAATTGCGCGATCGTATTAAATGGTTGCGTAAGACACAAGAACAGCAGCATGTCAGTTTAGGGGATGAAAATTGTGATGTATTAGCTGTCGTTGAAGAGGGTCGACACGTGTGCGTGGCGGTATTAATTATTCGTCAAGGACAATGGATAACGACGCAAAATTATTTCCCCAGTGTCCCAGCCGATACCAGCGAGGAAGAAGTTTTAAGCTCTTTCATCAGTCAACACTATGTAAATGAAATGCATTATGCCATGTCGTCACAACAAGAGATTTTAGTGCCAGTTGTTTTGCCTGACAGTGCAGAATTAATGACATTTTTGCGTGAGCAATATCAAGCAACGATTACCATCAAAAAACCACAACGTGGTATTAAATTAAAATGGTTAGCAATGGTGGCTGAAAATGCGCAAGTGGCATTACAACAACACACAACGCACAGTAAACGCTTACAAGAACAGTATCAAGCATTAGCAGAACGATTAGATACGCCTGTGGCCATACAACGGATAGAATGTTTTGACATCAGTCATGTGGCAGGCGAAGCAACGGTGGCATCGTGTGTGGTCTTCGATAGACAAGGCGCATGTACACGCGACTATAGACGCTATCATATTAAAGATATTACCCCCGGAGATGATTATGCTGCATTAAAACAAGCGGTACAGCGCCATTTTACACATACATTAGCGCAAGGATTACCGTTGCCCGATTTATTGATGATTGATGGCGGCAAAGGACAGTTATCTGCTGTGCACACTGTTTTACAAGAACTGAGCTTAGACGATTTACCTTTGTTAGGTATAGCCAAAGGCGAAGGACGTAAAGTAGGGCTAGAGACTTTATTTTTATGGGGAAATAAACAAGGAATACATTTGCCGCCTGATGCCATCGAGTTTCACTTACTACAGCAAGTCAGAGACGAAGCGCACCGCTTTGCTATTACGGGACATCGTAAATTACGCGATAAGAAAAGAGTTCATTCTAGTTTGGAAACGATCGAGGGCATAGGACCTAAACGGCGACAACGCTTATTACAGCATTTTGGCGGTTGGCAAGAAATTAAACGAGCGCATGTTGATGAATTGAAAAAAGTACCTGGGATCAGTGCATCGCTGGCGCAACTGATATATAATAGCTTGCATATGTGAATCTAAAGTTGAAATTTTAGCTTGTTGTGTGCTGAACATCATGTACTCTTGGATTAAGCACAGCTCCTTAATTTCACCTCGATCTACCCCCTCTCCCGCGCTAGGTGCTTTGCTGGTATCATGACGCTTTTTGCGGGAGAGGGTTGGAGAGAGGGCTGGCGTGATGTTTCCATGCCCTCTCCCCAACCCTCTCCCGTAAGACGGTATCATTATCATAGCAAAACTCCTAGTGCGGGAGAGGGGGTAGATCGCGCTTATTTCGCGTTTCGACTTTAGATTCACATACATGGATTTCTATAGAGGCGCGTAGCCAACAAAGCCTACAGCCAAAGCGCAAAGCGCAAAGAGGATGGAAGAGGATATTATGACGATACCTAACATGCTAACACTATTTCGTATTTTTTTAGTCCCGCTATTCATTTTATTTTTTTATTTGCCGTTTGCGAGTTTAACCATATTAACCGTTGCTATTTTTGTATTTGCTGCTTTAACCGATTGGCTAGATGGCTATTTGGCGCGTAATTTGTCACAAACCTCGCGTTTAGGTGCTTTTTTAGATCCAGTTGCCGATAAACTCGTGGTGGTGATCGCGTTGGTGTTATTAGTCGGTGAACATGCGTTTCCTTGGATGGCCATTCCTGCCGCCGTTATCATTGGCCGTGAAATTGTAGTGTCAGCTTTGCGTGAATGGATGGCAGAGATAGGCAAAAGAACGTCGGTTGCGGTGTCTTATCTTGCCAAAGTCAAAACATTCGTACAAATGCTGGCCATATTTTTGCTATTAATAGGGCGAGTACATACATTGTCTTGGGCAAAATGGTTTGCTTGGACAGGCTATATTGGCTTATATGTTGCCGCTGCACTGACGGTTTGGACTTTATTACTGTATTTACAAGCGGCCTGGAGTGAATTAATTCGCGCGGGGTAGGTAAGAGGGGACATTCGCCATAAAATAGATCATAGTCACTAACACGCTTGCAGAAGAAAAACAGACGATAGGCGCTAAATAACGCGCACGCTGTCGTGGTTGCATTACCACCCACATAAACAATCCCCACAGCGCCAATAGCGAGACTATACCGATAAAAGCAACTTTTACCCACAGCGTTTGCCAAGTGATGTGATGCAAGCTAATGAGCGTAAAACCAGTTAAAATTTGAATAAAAGCACCCAGTACAATAATAGGCAATGCTTTTTGCCCCATGTTATGAGCAAGAGAAGCTGAAGGGACCGCTGCTTCTGGCTGATACGCCTGGTATAACCAATAAAATTGACAGCCTAGAATCGCGCAAAACACAAGCGAGCCAGATAAAATATGTATTATTTTCAATGTATTATATAAGTCTGTCATCATTAGTCTAGCGGGTTGTTATGGGTAATAGGCCTTATTATACCATACATTAAAACCAGTCTAATTCTATCAGCAAGCATAGGCGTAAATGACAGTAAAGAAAGCAATCTCATGCGGCTTCTGTTGGAATTATGGACAAATTGCCGTATAATAACGTCTCTATATCGCTGCAAACAAGCGCAAATATAACAATGAGTGAGAAGGGATCCTATGCCGCCAAGAAATCTACCGGATCATTATTATTATTCCTCTAAAACGGAAGCTACGTCTTCTGCAACTAGCAGACCTATGCTGGGTAAGATGTATGCACAATCTCAAGGTGAAAAGACACCAGGCATTTGGGCTAATGCCTTTAACGCTCGCGACGATAAATTGAAAAAAGTGATTGTAAAGGAATGGTCGCTAAAGAAATCTTCTGACTGTGATGATATAAGGTTATTTAAAGATGCGCTCAGATTTCTAGCTTTCCACGGGGGCGAATTATTTTTACTACAAGAGCATGGGATTGTTCCGCTTGATTTGAATCATTTTCATAAAGGGCATATCACAGCAATCCCTATCTTACCAGAAGCAGAATGCTATCAAATCGCGCATAGAGACTTAAAGATTAGTGCAGATCAAACCCTGTTGTTCGATCTTAAAGAAAGGCGAAGACTAACCAATTTTCTAGGGTATACTGATTGCTTAGAATGCGAGATAGATTCTTATCCGCTTGCTGTTATCGAATCGTTATCGGAACAAGAATTACAGCAGTTAAAACGATTGAAACCTCATGAGCAAATCAAGACAATATACTATGAATATAGTTCTAATTACACAGCTACTCATGTGCGCGCCATTCTTAAACGATTCTATGAAAATACAAATCATCCCGAAATTCATTTAATTGCAAGCAATCAAATTCCGTTGCACTTCTCTGACATAGAGCGGCTTGTTAAATCTTCTCTGATAACCAAGTTGTCAGCGTGTATTGACAATGAGACTATTGCGCCAATGTTGCTATTGGAACCCCAGTATCGTGCCAAGATAGGCATCTTGACGGTTAAAGTTGAAGAGTCAGAAATGACAGCAGAAAATGTGGCACGACTTAAAGAATTATACCCGACACAGGTGAAATTTATTTTAGGTGAGTTTTCAGCTGGGCTTAACATACTTCCTGTTTTATCTGAGCTGGATAATATTACAATATCTGCTTTCACAAAGGAAATGACAGCGCAGATGCAGGCACCGCTGCCAAAGCTTAGATATCTTACATTGAAAGATAGTAGTTACAAAATTGTAAGAAAGCAATTTCAAAGTTGTCTTGATAATGCAGCTAATCTTAGGACAATTACTATTTCTTATCTTCCAGAGCTCTTATCCATAGACAGACATAACACGCTAGAAGAATTAGTTTTGCGTGAAATAGATGTGAGATTGATACAGCTAAAAAGAAATTCTTTTCCAAACTTAAAACGCTTAATTTTGGATGATATTCAGTGTTTAGGTGATGACCTGGATGGTGCTAAAGTAGCGGTTGTTAACATCATTGCCAGTGCACCTAATCTTCGCTACTTAAATATTATAGATTGCACATCATCAGATATCAATATATTAGAGATAGAAAGCATTATTGATGTCATTTTAGCTCACATTCCCTCGGGCTGTATCATCGAGGTGGATATGAAAAAAAAGCCAGGTGACAAAACGTCGGTTTTGTATCCAAAAATGGTCCCCAAAAAAGTCGCTGCGGCTTATGCCAGAGGTATTTTGATTAGATTCTGTAACTTCAGATTTGATTTTAATAATGGCGGTTCGTGGAATTGGCAAATGAGCAACTTGCAACGCTGTGAGCAGATAAGCCTAGACAGCATCACAATGATAGGAAGCTATAGAGAGGCTTATGATCTTTATGAGAAACTGCGACGATTTAAGGATGTACAAAAAATTGAATTTGAAAACAGCACTCTTTTTTTTCCAGGAATAGATGAACTTACTTTAGCGCACATATTTCAAGCCAATAAATTTACACTCAATAACCTTCGCTATTTTTCAGTAGATTTTAAATCCTATATAATTACTCAAATATTATTACAAATAATCGCTACCATGCCGTATGTGGAAACGCTATCGCTCACACATAAATTTGATCAACCCTTAACTAAAGAAGATGTGATACAACTTTATCAACTTAAATATTTAAAACATCTAAATGTTATAGAAGACCTGTTAGGGAGTGAAGCCAAACAATTCCTCAGAGAAATTCCGCCGCCTTTTACCGTAGAGTATTATTCTATAAATACTCAGCGTGCAATACAACCATTAAATACCAGAAATAATTTTACGCAGCAAAGAAAATCGCAGCCAAAATATAGCTATGTAGACATGAGATATGGATCTTCTTCGTCAAACAGCATAAGTTTAAATACAAAGTTGACAAAAAAAACATTCAAACTAACGCCTTATTTTGTTCGTTATCCACCGCAAGAAGGAGTGTGTTTAAGACAGAAAGTGGAACGATACAATCCTAGCACCTGTTCTTTTGAGCCAATTGTAAAAGATGAGAGAGATCTTACTATATTAAAAGCTTTTCATATTGGGACGACCTCTTTGCAGTTTAATCCAGATAAGTTTAACTTAGTTGAAAATAGAAATTACAATTTTCACCCAGGAAGAGAGGGCGGCTATCAATTTAAAAAAAATGAATGGGTATGTATTTTTACTGAAGAAGAATATGACAAACTATTGTCTGTTGCGGTGATCACGACAAAGAAAGTTAACTTTACGGTTGCACGCGGTAAAGAGGGTAATTACTATGTGCGCGCTGATCAAACTATGACAGCGAATGTTCAAGCTTTGCTGGCCACGCCGTACTATTTGGATGCTAAGAACAAAATAACCAGTTACGCTCTTCCTCCAGAAATAGAAAGCTTAGTTCAAGAAATAAGTGCATTTGGTATTGATTATTCTAATGCAAGTGATAACACCATCGTAAATAGTGGTAGTTCTTTCTTCAATAGCAGTCATAACAATAAAGTTGCGGGTAGTGAAGAGAATCGTCGACGTCTTAAACAGTTATATAAAGGCGAAGTCGGAAACTGCTTACAACGGGCACAAGTTTTGTTGTATAAAATCGCGCTTTTGCAACAGCGATATCCGCACTGTGAATTTCAAATGCCTAGCGGCAGTGGACACGCCTGGCCAGAATGGCGGCCAGCAGCGCATCTAAGCTTTCAAAGATGCGATAGATTGGGGGGGTACCCGACGGGTGAAGATTACCAATCCTCCTCTTTTTTTGCAGAGCAAATCAGTAAGAGTGCAACTCATAAGGTGAATAATGCCAAAGTTCCAGGTAAAGAAAAAGGAAAAGCGCCACTAAAAGAAGATCAAAATGATAGTGTCGATAAAAAAGTTCAATATGGACATCCTAAAATAACGATTGCCGATATGACTGAAATGTTATCTCAGCATTCTAACGATTCAGTCGGATTTAACCAATTGCTATCGATCAAAGATACGAAAGAAATATTTGCGGTGTCTCAAGCGCTGTCTAGAGAATTGCCGCACCGAACGTATATCATCAATGATCAAGAGCGATTACGCCCCACTCATATAGGACAACAAATAACGGGAGATACGTGGGAATTTTCTGCTACTATTCCTAGTGAATTGAAGCTTTTTCTTCAGCAAAAGCGAGGCAAGCCACTTAATTTATTGTTAGATTTGCCCCATCAAGCGCTAGTAAAAAACAATAGCTTGTTTGATCTTGAGGCTAACAGCAGAGAAATTAATGGTATGAAAATACCTGCAAATACGATTGTGGTAACTATAGTGCCATCAACCAGCTCTTGTTTTAATGATGGTTCTATTATCACGCGTCACCACAGAGTATATACCGTTGAGGGTGCTGTAGAACGACCACCTACACTGACGCCTGATGAAAATGATAGGATAGTAAGTATACCTTTATTCGCCAGTTCCGACTGGCTATCCTTTTTAGTCGGCTATTGTGATTATGACTCAGCTGGGGAAAAGGTTATTGTAAAAGGCGGATTACTCAATGCTTACTATGATAAAAAGACAGCCCCCACAATGATTCATTTGCTTTATCCCCCGAAAGGAGATCGTGACTTTGAGCTTTTTGTGGAAGAATTTAATAATAGACACGGATTTTATTTTGAAGGGAAATGGTTTTCCTTACAGTTAAGACTCAATATTGTCAGGGAAGAACCCTCACTTTGTGAAGAGGTATTTCCATTTTCTATAGATTGTAGGACACAGGTTACTGCGGAGCAATTTCAACTGGAGAAACAAAATAGTCATATTGTAACACAATCTACATTTGAAAGATGTTGGCGTATTACCAAAGTTATCAATGGAAAACCGTGTGGATTGCCGGGATGGATCCAGCAAGCAGAAAACAAGGCACTATCTCTCTATATTGTGACACCCCTGACAGACATGCAATGGTTTTTTTTGCTATATGAGTCCAAGAAATATCAGATCGCGCAATTACAATTTTTCCTTGCGCCTACTGTGGATTTACCGGAGAGTATAAAGAAATTACCTATTGTAAAAATAAATGAATGTCCTGAGACAAATAGAGAAGAGCCAAGACCATTTACAGAAATAAATACCAGCACGGTTAGCAGTCTAGTGTATACGACAGATGCTCTTGAATGTGGTAGAGCGTTAGAACTACAAATGATAGCAGAAGAAGAGCCTTACTGCCTATTTGATATGAGTGAGCTTAGCGATGAAGATGTTATCTATAGCATAGAGCCTATTTTCGACCACGAAACTTGGTCTTGTGCTAGACGTATCAGTGATATATTTGAAAGGCTAAAAGCAGGAGAGACTGTGATTCTGGCAGGTAATGCATCGCTTTCACTGATAGATCATTTAAGTACGCTTTTTTGCTCTACACCGTATCTAGTAACAGAAAATGAGCAAGTCGCCATAAAAGGCCGACTGATTTTAATTACTGAAAACCCATTGCCGTTACAGCATTGGATGCGCGCAGAAAATATATTTAGTAATCCCATTGTGCCTGAAGAAACAGTAGAAGTGAAACCAATTCATTTACCTATTTATCCAGATAATTTTGATCCAAGAGAAAATCAATCTTGGACAGAAGAAGAATTTAATCAAGTTGACATTGCGCAAATAACACTAATAAGAGAATTTTTTAAAGACAAACATTTTCTTTATCTAGAAGGTCCTGCTGGCAGTGGCAAAACCACTTTAATGCGACGCATAGCAGATTACTATCCTGACGAGATAGAGGCGTGGCTAACCACACAAGAAAAGGGGAAAATTCTCGGTATGGATGAAGTGACTTTTCTTCAGAATGAGTTGACCATTTTTCAAAGTATGCACAATGCCATACCTCAAGTGCTTTATAAAGGTAAAATATACCTACTCACCAATGGACAAAAAATTATTTTTGCGGGGAATCCATTAGATCATGGAGGCAATCGACATATTCCTTTATTATTTAAGCGCTATCCC
>CBFGYT010000029.1:0-10243 GCA_965653065.1 uncultured bacterium
TTTAAATCTTCAGGGGTTAGATAATGTAAACTATCGCGATTGACTTCTGCCATAGTGGGTTTAGCCATTCCAGCCACGATTGTTTTAAAAGACATACACAATACCAATGAATCCGATTTAATTATTAAAATTACTGGCTATCAATGGAAATGGAAATATGAATACTTAGATCAAGGGATTAGTTTTTTTAGCTCGTTATCAACGCCACAAACGCAAATCGATGATCCTAAAGTCGCTAAAGACGAATGGTTCTTATTAGAAGTCGATAATCCGCTGGTGATCCCAGTACATAAGAAAGTAAAAATATTAGTAACTTCGAATGATGTTATTCACGATTGGTGGGTGCCGGCATTTGGGGTTAAACAAGATGCTATTCCAGGATATATCAATGAAAACTGGATAGAAGCCGATAAGCCTGGAACGTATCGTGGTCAATGCGGTGAATTATGTGGAACGTATCACGGCTTTATGCCTATCGTGGTGCAAGCAGTTCCCGAAGATCAATTTGAACAATGGGTCGCAGCGCATTCCCCTAATCCTAGCGTTAAGGCAAAAGCAGGGCAGGTAACTGCCAGCGCTAAACCGGTTGCAGCTGAACCTTTAAGTCAAGATGATCTCTATAGCATGGGTCAAAAACAATATGAGACCACTTGTGCTTTATGCCATCAAGCCAATGGCGAAGGCATGCCGCCTACATTTCCTGCATTGAAAGGATCGCCGATTGCTACAGGCGATGTCACTAAAAACATTCAAACTGTTTTAAATGGTATTCCTGGTAGTGCCATGCAAGCATTTGGTAAACAATTGAATGATGAACAAATTGCCAGTGTATTGACTTATGTGCGCAATGCGTGGGGCAACGATAAATTGAATGAACAAAATAAACAAGCTACGGTAGTACAACCTGCCGATGTCGCCAAAGAACGTTAAGTAGAGGAGTTATCAAATGAGTAACATGGCAACGGCCGATCACCACATAGCACACGATGATCATGGTCCGGCAAAAGGATTTAAACGATGGCTATTCACGACGAATCACAAAGACATCGGTACACTCTATTTATTGTTAAGTATGGTTATGTTTTTTGTGGCTGGCGCTATGGCTTTAGTCGTGCGGATTGAATTATTTGAGCCAGGTAAAGTCTGGGTAACGCCAGAGTTTTTTAATCAAATGACAACATTACATGGCTTAATCATGGTGTTTGGCGTCATCATGCCGGCGATGGCAGGATTTGCCAATTGGATGATCCCGATGATGGTAGGTGCCCCTGATATGGCGTTGCCGCGATTAAACAATTGGAGCTTTTGGTTATTGCCATTTGCATTTACATTATTGTCGCTTCCTTTATTAAAAGAATTAGTGAATATGGCTAGCCATTTAATTGGGTTAAATATATTTGCCGGTGCAGGGCCAGCACCGGACTATGGATGGACTTTTTACGCACCATTATCGACGACGTATGGGCCTGATAGTACCGATTATATGATCTTTGCAATCCATATGATGGGGATATCTTCTATTTTAGCAGCGATCAATATTGTGGTAACCATCTTTAATATGCGTGCACCCGGTATGAATTTTTTACGTATGCCTATTTTTGTGTGGGGATGGTTAGTGACTGCCTTCTTATTGTTAGCAGTCATGCCCGTACTAGCAGGATGTGTCACCATGATGTTAATGGATAGGCATTTTCATACCGCATTTTTTGAAGCAGCCGGGGGAGGAGATCCCATTTTATTCCAACATATATTTTGGTTCTTTGGTCATCCCGAAGTGTATATTTTAATTTTACCAGCGTTTGGTATTATCTCTGAAGTGGTACAAACGTTTTCACGTAAAAGAATATTTGGTTATATTTTTATGGTATGGGCAAATATAGCGATTGCCGTGTTAGGGTTTATCGTGTGGATGCATCACATGTTTACCACTGGTGCGCCTTACGCAGCACAATTATTCTTCATGTATGTCACGATGCTGGTTTCAGTTCCAACCGGTATTAAAGTATTTAACTGGGTGACCACTATTTTCAAAGGCGAACTCACATTTGAAACACCGATGTTATTTGCATTAGGATTTTTAGTCATGTTTACCATAGGCGGGTTTTCAGGATTGATGTTATCGATCGCACCTGCCGATTATCAATATCGCGGCAGTTACTTTGTGGTGGCGCATTTCCATTATGTACTCGTGTCGGGGTCGCTGTTTGGTATTTTTGCCGGTGTCTATTATTGGCTGCCGAAATGGACAGGGCATATGTACAATGAAACCTTAGCGAAATGGCATTTCTGGTTATCGGCAATTTCTATGAATATTACTTTTTTCCCAATGCACTTTTTAGGATTAGCAGGAATGCCACGACGCGTGCCAGATTATGCATTGCAATTTACAACCTTTAATCAAGTGGCAACCGTAGGCGCTTTGATATTTGGATTTTCACAATTGATTTTCTTAGCCATCATTATCAATTCCTGCCGTAAAGCAAAAGCAGGTGTGAATGAACATTTACCCAATAACGTATGGGATGGGGGGCGTAGTTTAGAATGGACCATTCCTACGCCAGCGCCATACCATACTTTTGCCACAGCACCTAACATAGAGCATATAGGCCACGATGAAATGCACTGATAATAATAACACGCCAGACATCAAACAAAAAAACAAACGTCTAGTCTGGCGTTTGTTTTTGGGTGTCGTTTTTATGTTTGCGTTTTGTTATATGATGGTGCCGCTGTATACATTAGTTTGCAATCACCTAGGTATCAATGGTCGTGGTGATTTTTATGTGCGTGATGTCGACAGCCATGTTGCTGAAGACACCAGTCGCGAAATCAAAGTCGATTTTTCAACGGAAGTACACGGTGATATTCCTTTTACGTTTAAACCCGTGCAATATCATGTGACCATTCATCCCGGTGAAAAAAAGCTTATTTATTTTTATGCGGAAAATACCACCGGCCATCCGATCACCATACAAGCCATCCCTAGCATTACTCCAGATGAATCCGCAAAGTATTTGAAAAAAACGCAATGCTTTTGTTTCACACAACAGTATTTTGCCGTGGGTGAAAAAGCGGATATGCCTGTGTATTTTTATATAGAGCCGACACTGCCTAAGAATATTAAAGAAGTAACTTTATCTTATACTTTGTTTGATGCGACGAAATATATCAAGAATCAAAAGCATTATACCGAAGGGCGGATTGATTTGTAGGGGGTAGATCGAGGTGAAATTAAGGAACTGTGCTTAATCCAAGATTAAATGATCTTCAGCACACAACAAGCTAAAATCTCGCATCTTGAAGTGCGCTCGCAATGACGACTTTCATGTTCCGTTTTAAATCGCACACTTTGAATGACGAATAAGACTATATATGCATTAAAACAAAGTACCAGGAAAGCCAAATGACACAAACAAAAAGCAAACACTGGAAATCTACACTTTGGCTATCCTTATGGCTATTCTTTTTTATCCTCTTTGTGATCTTAGGCTTCTGGCAATTACACCGCTATCATTGGAAAAAACAATTATTGGCGACTTACCAACACCGTATTACAGCAACGCCATTATCGATACCAGCCTTAGACAAAGCGCCTGCTGAATTACTTTATTATAGAGTACGAGTCACCGGCGAAGTAAAACCTGCACAAACACTGTATTGGCAAAATCGTTATTATCATGATCACTATGGTTATCATGTATTAACGCCACTGTGGATCGCGGAGACTAAAAAATATTTAATCATAGACAGAGGCTTTATTGATGAATTGCCAAATCCGCACAGTCAAGATCTTTGGCATGATAAAATGACGATAAGCGGTATTCTTTATTATCCTGATAAAACAGGGTTTATCTTAGGCCAACCGATTTCTAAAAATAATAATGGGCAGAACTTAGTACAAAAACTAGACTTTTCGCTGTTAAGCCAACGCTTGCAGGCACCGGTTTATCCTTTTATTGTGTACATACAATCACCCACGGAGCAAGACAAACGCTATTCTTGGCCATTGTCCGTGCAAAAATTTAGCGATTTTACAAGACAAGATACCTCTTTTTTTGCTAATATCATCCCACCCAGTCGGCATTTAGGGTATGCTGTACAATGGTTTGCCATGGCTTTGGTATTAGCCATTGCCATTATTATCAGTTGGTTTAAACGTACATGAGGTAGAATGAATAGTCAAATAAAGCATCGTCTACGTGTTATTACAATTTTCGTGATATTTTTATCACCGTTTTTTTTAGCGGGATGGTTATACCAACATGCCCACGGTTTTCATTTTAAAACGACCAACTTGGGGCATTTATTGAAAGATCCTACTATTGTCACTGGACCCTGGTCTGAAGAAAAAGGGCGCTGGCAAGTTATTTATTGGCCTAATGATGACGTTAAAAATGATAGCCAAGCCGAGCAATTACTGTATCAACTGCACCAAATGCGCATTGCTTTAGGTAAAAATAAACAACAATTGGCCGTTGGGGTGATAGTATCGCAAAATTGCCACACGATGTTATGCCAGCAACAAGATAAAATCAAGAATAGCGATATCGATGTATTGTCGGCGAATAATGCGCAGTTTATAAATCAATTATCGGTAAATGACAGAGCGCAATTGCAACAGCAAGCCAGCGGTAAAGTGTATTTAATCGATCCTCAAGGGTATTTTTTCATGTATTACCATGATAGCGAAAATCCTTTATCCATCTTGCAAGATTTACAACACATCATGGAGGTCACTGCCAATGGGTAAAGCCTTAGTGTGGCAACGTCGTTGTAGTTTGGCGGCATTGTGTTTTGCATTTATTGTGATTGGCTTGGGGGCGTTAACACGGTTAGTAGATGCTGGATTAGGATGTCCCGATTGGCCTGGATGTTATGGTCATTTAACGGTAGTGGCTGCAGAACACGATCAACAGTTATCCATGACATATCCTGAAACGCCTTTAGTGAGCCATAAAGCTTGGGCGGAAATGGTACATCGGTATTGCGCAGGTACATTAAGTTTATTGATTGTCATCGTTTTAGGGATCTTAATTTATCGTGGCTGTAAAGAAAAGCATCGTGGACTATTTGTTTTAGCAGCAGGATTATTGCTATTGATTATTTACCAAATTATGCTGGGGCGTTGGACAGTCACCTTGCAACTGTTACCTACCATTGTTACGCAACACTTGTTGGGTGGCTTTTTAATTGTTAGCCTACTCGGGTTATGTTATGCCAGTACTTACCCACGAGAGTCGATTTCTTCTTATGGTTATTTCATTCTTGCATTACTTGGAGTATTGGTAGTCTTTGGGCAAATTTTTTTAGGCGCCTGGACTAGCACCCATTATGCAGCATTGAGTTGTAATGGATTTCCCTTTTGTCAGCAAGGAAGTATGACGATGACATTTGATTGGCAACATGCGTTTCAATGGAAAACACCCATAGGCATTAATTATGAAGGCGGTCGTTTGAGTGAAATGGCGAGACAAACCATACAAATGGTACATCGCATGGGTGCTATGATAGTGTTTTTATATTGGTTTTTATTTTTCTTTATCGCCAGAGGCCGATTAACGGAACAAGCTATTAAAAACATGAGTTTAATTTTAATCGTATTAACCGTGCAAATTGTATTGGGCATTGCCAATGCGGTATTTTTGTTGCCGTTATTTATCGCCGTTTTACATAATATGATGGCAGCCGCTTTGTTGTTGAGTACCGTTTGGTTCACTTATCAAGTGTACCCACAAACTAAGAGGCTAGCATGAATACATTATCATCCACTATAGAGAACCACGATAAAAGAAAATGGCGTAGCTATTATGAATTGTGCAAACCACGCGTGGTGATGTTAATGTTATTAACGGCTATAGTAGGGATGTGTTTAGCTTCACCGCATTGGCCTAATCTTTTTTTATTGGTCATAGGGAGTATTGGGATTGCACTTTCAGCTGCGTCGGCTGCCGCTTTTAATCATATTGCCGATCAACACATCGACAAATTAATGAAGCGTACGGCAAGACGACCTTTAGTGCAAGGTGAGTTGACGGCTAAACAATGTTCTCTCTTTGCTGTGGTGATGGGGGTGGTTGGGTTAACCATTCTGTATGTATGGGTCAATCCATTAACTGCATTGCTTACTTTTATTTCTTTAATAGGCTATGCTGTTTGTTATACACTATTTTTAAAACATCAAACCCCACAAAATATTGTGATTGGCGGACTGGCCGGTGCTGCGCCGCCGTTATTAGGTTGGACAACAATGACTGCGCATATCAGCGCAGAAGCATTATTATTGGTGCTGATTGTATTTGTGTGGACGCCACCGCATTTTTGGGCGTTGGCTATCCATCGATTTGACGATTATGCGAAAGCACAAGTACCGATGCTACCAAATACCCATGGGATCCGTTATACCAAATTACAAATAGTATTATATAGTTTATTATTGTGTGCAGTCACATGGCTTCCCTTTGTTATTAATGAAACGGGATTGGTTTATTTATTTTTAGCGAGTTTGCTGAATGCACGATTCCTATATTGGGTATGGAAATTATTTAAAAGTAATGATAATAAAGAAGCGATTAAACTATTTAAATTTTCGATTACGTATTTGGGTGGGATTTTTTTGGTATTGTTGTTAGATCATTATTTATGAGTATATATGTGAATCTAAAGTTGAAACGCGAGATAAGCGAATCTAAAGTCGAAACGTGAGATAAGCGAGATCTACCCCCTCTCCCGCGCTAGGAGTTTTGTTATTATAATGGTACCCTCTCCCGCAAAAAGCGTCGTTATACCAGCAAAGCTCCTAGCGCGGGAGAGGGGGTAGATCGAGGTGAAATTAAGTATCTGTGCTTAATCCAAAATTTCGACTTTCATGCTCTGCGATTATATTTCGTGTTTCGAAGTAAAATGTAGATAGATTAGATACACTTGAAGATGTTAAATTTTAAAAAAAAAGGAGTCATTATGACAGAACAACGTAGCAACAGTAAAATGGTCGTGTTACTTCTATTAGCCATGGGTTTGGTTTTAGCGTTTGGTCTTTATTTTGGCGTATTGCATCACCGGCAATCCAAAGTAAACGCAAAAGACTTAAAAATTGAAGGGACTATTTTACAGCCAGGACGTACGCTGCCAAATTTCAGTTTAGAAAGTAGTCGTGGTGGACAGCTCACTAAAAAAGATTTAAAGAATCATTGGTCTATATTATTTTTTGGATTTACCAATTGTGGTTATGTGTGTCCAACAACCATGTCTATGCTCAATAAATTCTATACTTCATTACAGGCGACTTTACCCACAAAAGAGTTACCACAAGTCATTATGATTTCAGTTGATCCCAACAGAGATACGGTGGCACGAATGAAATCATATGTTGAATCATTTAATACGAATTTTATTGGTGCACGCGCGCCAGAAGAAAAAATATTACCATTAGAACAATCTTTAGGAGTCGTTGCGGTTAAGTTAGAAGCATCACAAAATAAAAACAGTAATAATTACGCAGTCAATCATAGTGCTGAATTATTTTTAGTAGATGAAGAAGGCAATGTCATTGCATATTTTTCATATCCACAAGAATTAAATGCGATGATCCAAGACTATACAACCGTAGTAACGACCTTATCATGAAATTAAAAATAATATTAGGGATTATAGCATTTGCTGTTTTAGCTGAAATAGGATATATCCTCTATCAGAACAGTTCTGTATCTGAGATGATGAATCCAGCGAGTCCTTTTTTAGATAATCAAGGAAACTATGTAAAGCGAGAAACGGATGGACAATGGACTATTGTCAACTATTGGGCTTCTTGGTGCGGACCTTGCCAAATGGAAGTGCCAGAGTTGAATTTACTTGCCAGTGAAAACAATATTCGCGTAATAGGCGTCAATGCGGATTTTCTGCCAGAATCACAAACGCGCGCTGCGATTAAACAGCTTAATATTAAATACCCAGTATTGTTAGAAGATCCATCTTCTGATTGGAACTTACCCGAGCCAGAAGTTTTGCCAACTACGTATATTTTAAATCCCGATGGTAAAGTGAAAGATACGTTGATGGGTGCGCAAACAGCGCAGGAGATTACGGAGAGGGTAGATGAGTTGAAATGATTACTATTACAAAAATGTTCATTTATTCGTATATACCAAACGCACTTGAAGATGCGAAGTTTAACCACAGAACATAAACATCGTCATTGCGAGCGCAGCGTGGCAATCCAGCGAATAGCCCACAGAGCTGTGGTTATTCTCCTGGATTGCCACGCTGCGCTCGCAATGACGATTTTCATGTTCCGCATTAAAGTACGTGTTTCGATCAAGACGTTAAAGAATTATCTTAAAAACTGGAGAGAGAACGGTGTTAAAAAAAATCGGCGCTATTTTTTTATTGCTAAGCGCAGGCGTTTTAGGCCTATTTTTCTCTGTCAAAACACATCCGACTGCCATCATGCATGTAGAGTCACTGCGTACGTATCATTATCCGGCATCCTTTGTGCAAAGTATACAAGGAGATGCTCATGCCGGAGAAAAAATTTATCAGCAGTACTGTGTTGCTTGTCACGCACCGAATCCAGTGATTGATGTTCATGCGCCGCCTAGAGGAAATCAGGCCATTTGGAATGCATTAAGTCAAAGTCTAGGGGAAGAGCAGCTATGGCAATTTACTTTAGACGGACATAATGCAATGCCTGCACGCGGAGGATGTTTTGAATGCAGCGATGAACAATTGCGACAAGCGATGCTGTATTTACGAGAAAAGAAATGAGTTATTATCAGGAGAAATGACTATGGTAACTTTCTTATGGATATTCATAACGATACTGTTAAAATGGTTGCCGCATACCGCTAATTATTCTGCAGAAATTGTTATGACAGTTTATCTGGCTAGACGATATTCTTGGCTGCGAGCGAGTGTACTTGCTGTGATGACTGCGACTGTATCTGACTTAGGGTTAGCTTTGTTTCATGGATATCCGGCTTGGGGAATGTGGGCTATTATCAATGATCTTACCTTAATAGCTATTGTTGCATTGTTCGCTAAACCTAGAATTAAATTAATCTATATTGATTGGCCTGGACAAGCACTGCTGGCAGCTCTTTTCTATTGGCTTATCACGAATTTAGGTGTATGGTTAGTTGGAACTGGGTATGCAATGACTTGGCAAGGCTTAATGCTTTGCTATGACATGGCATTGCCATTTTTGCCGACACAAATTTTATCAGCCCTAGCTTTTTCATATGTGTGGTTAGGACTTGTTTTTGTGATAAAGAATATAGTTCCAAACAGACTAAAATGCCTTATTTGGGAGTAACATAGACATTGCCACCCACTTTACCTTTTTCTTTCACGTTAACACTTGAATGATGTTCTTGACGAAAATCAAAGGTGATATTTTTTTTGCCAAAAAAGCTCTCTGATCGTATTGCGTTATTAACAATATACTCATGGGTTGATTTTAAAATTGATTTTTCAATAATAGCGAGTACCGAATTCTTTTTCTTTTCTACTTCATTTATGACGGTTTTTATTACTACTCCAGCAGCTACTCCGGCTATTGCAGCAGGAAGTACTGCCACTCCAATTGTAGCTGCCCCAAGTGCAACTGCGCCAGTTGTGATAGCATCCGCTCCGATGAGAGCACATACCATAGCCGTGCTATAATAGCTTACAGCACCAGCAGTGCCAACAACTATAGTAGCAGCAGGAGCCGACGATTCTTTTGATTTATCCTTTTCCTTTTCAGATACGGCTATTTTACTATAATGAAATCGTAGGTCGTGCAATAATTTTTCGAGCACATAGTTATGATATTCTTTGAATAGTGTACTCTCACATTTTAATCTATTAACAGAATACCGTAATTCATTATTCTTTATTGCTACAGTTTTATTAGCCTGAATGTAATTCAAAATAGCTATAAATTCAAAAAGAGGATCTGAGAATTTATCTAGTTTAGAAAAAGCATCTGTTATTTTTTCTTCAAGAAGAGCAGTGTATTTAGCGAGATTGTCTTTTGTTATTTTTTGTTTTGGCATATTAACCCCTTTATTTTTTAATATAATTTGATACGATCATCCCCACGTGCGCGGGGATGATACTGTATAACTACTATTAAGCTATATGCTTCTATTGTATATTGCATTGCACTACCATATTGCTATGATATACATCGCCGGTTACCTTTTTATTAATGGTCAAGTCTGAGCGTGAAAAGAAGCTTATATCGGAGAGTAGAGAAACATCTGTA
>CBFGYT010000030.1:0-10211 GCA_965653065.1 uncultured bacterium
AATGGTTCTAATATACCGCCCAGACCTGCGCCACCGGAAAGATGCACATTTTTACCGACTTGCGCACAAGAGCCTACGGTTGCCCAAGTATCGATTAAAGTACCGCTATCGATATAAGCGCCGATATTCACATAACAAGGCATTAATACCGTATTTTTGGCAATAAACGCGCCTTGCCGCACTTGTGCCATAGGGACAGCCCGTATGCCATTTTGCGCCCAATCGTCTGCCGTATAATGGCTAAATTTAAGCGGCACTTTGTCATAATATTGCGTAAATCCATCGGTTACGATTTTATTGCCGCGAATACGAAATGACAATAATACCGCTTTCTTAAGCCAAGTGTAGGTGTGCCACAAGCCATTTACTTTTTCCGCGATGCGTAGGCGACCACTGTCTAATTCGGCAATGGCTTCATCGATGGCATTGACGATATTGGTAGGCACATCGTCTGGCGTATAATCGAGTCGATTATCGTAAGCTTGTTCAATGAGGGCTTGTAGATTCATGGCTATTATCTCGCAAATTTTCCAATAAAGTGACTAACCACGGTAGTCGTTCTAAACTATCTGTCAGTTTAACATAAAATCGCAGAATTTGCCCACCTTCTAATTTAAAATGCGTGGGGTCGCTTTGTATTAAATGGATCAATTTCATAGGATCGATATGTGGTTTACTGGCAAACTCTATTTTACCGCTGTGTTCATTGGCATCGATACGAGTGACTCCTAACGCTTTAGCTAATAGCTTTAAAGAAGTGACACTAAATAAATGGCGCGTGGATTCGGGCAATAAACCAAAGCGATCTATCATTTCAATTTGTAGTTTGTCTAATTCGTCATCATTTTTAGCAGAAGCGATGCGTTTATACAGCACTAATCGCTCATGAATATCCGGTAGATAGTCTTCCGGAATTAAAGTCGGCAAATTGATTTTAATTTCAGTATTGTCCGACCACAAATCAATAGTGTCGTCATTTTTTAAACTTTTAACTGCTTTTTCTAATAATTCACTATATAAAGTTAAACCAATACTTTGAATTTGGCCACTTTGTTCATCGCCGAGTAATTCTCCCGCGCCGCGAATTTCCAAATCGTGTGTCGCCAAAATAAAGCCTACGCCTAAGGCATCGTAAGCGGTGATCGCTTCTAAACGTTTTTCAGCATCTTTATTTAAGAATTCAATATTATTTACAAATAAATAGGCGTACGCTTGATGATGCGAGCGGCCAACACGACCACGCAATTGATGCAACTGCGCTAAGCCGAAGCGATCCGCATGATTGATTAAAATAGTGTTGGCGGTGGGAATATCAATACCCGTTTCAATGATCGTCGTACAAACTAATACATTAAAGCGTTGATGATAAAAGTCTGCCATAATTTTTTCTAATTCGCGCTCATGCATTTGACCGTGCGCACTATGAAATTCTGCCTCTGGCACTAATTCTTTTAATTGTTCAACAATACGCTCGATTTGTGACACATCATTATGCAAGAAATACACTTGGCCGCCGCGATGAATTTCCCGCAAAATCGCTTCGCGAATTAATCCTGTATCATACTCGTGTAAGAAGGTTTTAATCGCTAAACGGCGGGGTGGAGGTGTGCCAATAATGGATAGTTGTCGCAAGTCAGCAATCGCCATATTAAGCGTGCGTGGAATGGGCGTTGCGGTTAGTGTCAAGATATCAATTTCCGAACGCAAGCTTTTTAACTTTTCTTTTTGATGCACACCAAAGCGATGTTCTTCATCGATAATGACTAATCCTAAATTCTTAAAACGAATATGCGGTTGAATTAATTTATGCGTGCCAATAACAATATCGATAGAGCCATCGGCTAATCCTGCGGAAATGGTTGCTTGGGTTTTTGCCGTTTGAAAGCGCGATAATACAGCAATATTCACTGGCCAATTGGCGAAACGATCTAAAAATGTCGCATGATGTTGTTCGGCTAATAAAGTAGTCGGTACTAAAATAGCAACTTGCTTTTTATTCATCACAGCAATAAAAGCCGCACGCATGGCAACTTCGGTTTTACCAAAGCCGACATCGCCACAGACTAATCTATCCATAGGAATATCGGCTGCCATATCGGCAATGACTGCTTCGATCGCTGATTTTTGATCGACGGTTTCTTCAAAGGCAAATCCTTGACTAAATGCTTCATAGTCTAATGGATCAATTGTAAAATGATGGCCTGAGAGAGCAGCGCGTTTAGCATAGAGTGCTAATAATTCTGCAGCCGTATCGCGCGCTTTGGCTAAAGCTTTTTCTTTGGCTTTTTGCCATTGTGTGCTGCCTAAGCGACTTAACGGCGCTAAGTCACTGTCTACACCGCTGTAGCGTGATATTAAATGAAGTGATGTCACGGGCACATAGAGTTTATCGTCATTGTCATACAACAGTAATAAGTATTCGCCTTTTTGTCCGCCGGCCTCTAACACGACTAGTCCTTGATAACGACCAATACCATAATCGATATGTACAACGGGTGCGCCTATGGATAATTCTGCTAGATTGGCAAAATCATCGCTATAGCGTTTTTCACGAGTGGTTGCTTTCTTTTCAGAAAGTTTATGCCCCCATAATCGTGCTTCGCTTAATACGGCAATGTTTAATTCTGGACAAACAAAGTGATCATATAAAGGTGCTGCTATGATGGCGATAGGAAAAGAACTTTGTAAAAAATCATCTAGGGTATTGACTACCGGTAAAGAAATCCCTTGTTTGGCAAAAAAATCTTGATTAAATTGTCTGCGCCCTAAACTGTGCGCTGCAATTAATAAACGATATTGAGTTTGTTGTTGATAGTCTAAAATTGCTTGTAAAGAATTGTGTTTTTGTTGCAAAATGGCCAGCGGGGGTGGTGTTGTGACAGAAAGAGAGATACTGTTTTCTAATAATGCTTCACTCAACAAGCAAACACGATTGTCTCGAGCGGAAAATAATTTTATGACGTCTTCATTCGTTAAACATAAGCGCTCTGGTGGTAACAATGGACGATTGCTATCTAAATTGCGACGTTGAAAACGATCTTGCCATTCTACCAATATCGTTTCGCTTAAAGAAGCATAAGCGTTTGGCAAAAAGAAAAAGCTGTCTGTTGATAAATAATCGAATAGCGTCGCTGTTGTATCGTGAAATAACGGTAAATAATATTCTGCGCCGCTAGGGATTAAACCATTTTGAATATTCTTATAGAACGAGGCTTGCATAGGATCGCCACTAAAGGCTTCGCGCCATTGACGACGGAATAATTGCAAAGAAGTATCATCTAAAGAAAATTCACGTGCTGGTAAAATATTGATGGCTTGCACTTTTTCAATAGATAATTGACTATCGCAATCAAACGTGCGAATGCTATCGATTTCATCCCCTAATAAATCTAAGCGGTAAGGCGTGGTGCTGCCCATAGGAAATAAATCGATAATCGAACCACGACACGCATATTCACCATGCGCATAGACTTGCGATACAGCATGGTAGCCTGCTTGTTGTAATTGTCTGCTTAAAGCGGGAATATCTAATGTATCGCCCACTTTTAAATGAAAAGTGCGCGCATTGACATACTGTTTAGGTGCTAAGCGTTGCAATAATGTGGCCAGAGAAACAATCAGTATGCCTTTATTGGTTTGTTGTAATTGCGTTAATAATTTTAACCGCGTCGAAATAATATCTTCATGCGGTGAAAAAGCATCATAGGGTAAGGTTTCCCAATCGGGAAATAACCACACAGGATATGGATCATTTTCCACAAAATAAGTAATTTCATCTAAATATTGCTGTGCTTGTAGCATAGAGTGAGCAACGACCACGGTCCAAGTTGTGTGTTGCTGTGCAAAGCAACTAATGGCTAAAGATTGCGCAGTCGTCGGTAAGCCAGCCCACGCTTTATGGGTTTCTAGATTAATAGGCGGTTGCCATGGTGTGTAAGTCATTGTTTTTTAATGGTGTAAATAGTAATTGTCAAGTCTTATTTTAGCTGGAATTGGCAAGAGATGCTATAGGCTGACAATGCGATTGTGTGGTAAGAGATGCCTGCAAGATAAGAAGAACAAGCCGCTATACCGCCTAATAGTTGCTCAAAAAAAATGGAAATGACTTGCAAACCCACAATATTAGGACTGTACTCCTAATATTCTATTAAAAAATAGGAGTAGACTCCTATCAAACAAGTTGTTCGGTATACGCTTTCGCCAAGATCTCACGAGTTTTATCAACATGCATTTTGCTTTTAATATTTTCGATATAGGTTTCTACTGTTCTGAAAGAAATATTTAATTGTTCGCCTATTCCTTTTGCCGTATAGCCTGCCACTAATAGACGTAAGCATTGTAATTCTCGAGGTGATAATGAATAAGGATTGAAATCAGTATTTTCTTTGACTGTTTCCATAAGCGCTTTGGTATGTGAAGAAACAGAGATATTCTTATTTTTTAAAAATGACTCTAATTCTGTGGGAGGCAAGTGGCCTAGTTTAAGCGCATGCAATTTTACACCGGCAATGCGACTATTTTCATAATAAGGCGATTTGTGCACTAAGAAATAATTAAATTCTTTGAATACAGGGAAATACTCTAGAAAATAAGTGTCTTGGCCTCTAAAAGCAGTTTCATCGCCCATGATAAAATCGTCTGCCACAGCTGTGGTACTACAAGCCGTGTTTTCACAAGCATAATCAACGACAGTAAAATCATTGAGTCCAATTAACTTTTCTGCTTCAGGATAGCCAAAACAATCAGCATAACCGTTACTCACGTGAGTAAATTGATGTTGCATATCTTTTATTAGCAAAATATCAGACGAATGAATGACTTGACCCATAACCCCCTCCAAATTTGACCATATTTTACACTAAACTGCGGTGAAATACAATCAGGTTAAATACGGGGGCGATTGAAACTGATATATCCACTTGATTCTTCTGACATTTTATATATCTTGACCCCTTTCGCCACAATCGGTACACTGCCCATAGTTTAAAAGAGGAGTCAACACGATGGTTATTGCCCCTAAAGTGCGTGGTTTTATTTGTACCACAGCCCATCCCCAAGGTTGTTATGCCCATGTGGCTGCGGAAGTTGCTTATGTTAAAAAGCATTTGCCTAATTTCAATGGCCCTAAAAAAGTATTGGTGATAGGTGCATCAACAGGCTATGGATTATCTAGCCGTATTGCGGCGGCCTTTGCCGGCAAAGCGCAAACCATAGGGGTTTCTTTTGAGCGGCCTGCAGCTGATAACCGTACTGCGACTGCTGGCTGGTATAATACCGCCGCATTTGAAGCCTTGGCTACAAAAGAAGGCTTATATGCCAAAAGTATTAATGGCGATGCATATTCCGATGAAATCAAACAACAAACTATCGATTTAATTCGTCGTGATTGGCAAGGTGGCGTTGATTTAGTGATATATAGCTTGGCATCTCCACGGCGCACGCACCCTGAAAGTGGCGAAACTTTTAATTCCGTATTAAAACCGATTGGTACACCTTTTTCGGGTAAAACCATTAATGTCATGAATGGTGAAATCAGCACAGTGACAATAGAGCCTGCCAGTGAAGAAGAAATTCGTCATACGGTGGCTGTCATGGGCGGTGAAGATTGGCAATGGTGGATGGAAGCGTTAAAAAAAGCAGATTTATTAGCGAAAGATGTGAAAACGGTCGCATACTCTTATATCGGCCCGGAATTAACATTTCCCATTTATCATAATGGCACTATTGGTCGTGCCAAACAGGATTTAAAAGAAACTGCAGAGCGATTAACTGCGATGTTGCAACAGCAAGGCAATGGTGCTGCGTATATATCCGTTAATAAAGGGTTAGTGACACAAGCGAGTGCCGCTATTCCGGTCGTGCCGCTGTATATTTCCATGTTATATCATGTGATGAAACAAAAAGGCACGCACGAAGGATGTATAGAGCAAATCACACGGTTATTTGGCGATAGATTATATTGCGGTAATACGGTTCCTGTCGATGCAGCGGGTTATATTCGTATCGACGATTGGGAAATGGCTACAGATGTACAAGCCGAAATTGCTAAACGTTGGCAACAAGTCGATAGCCATAATCTCGCACAATATGCCGATCTTGCCGGATATCGCGAAGACTTTTATCGCTTATTTGGTTTTGAATGGCCAGGTGTGGATTATCAAGCCGATGTAGATTCAGATGTAGCGATTGCTTCGATGGTGGAGTAGTAGTTCCCAATCGGGAATTTTTTGTGGCTTTGGGTTATCATTGATTTAGAATATTTCCGATCAGGAATATTGCCTCGCAAAGCTATTTAATTCCCGCTTGTTTAAAAATACTTTGCACTGTTTTGATGGGTAAATCCTTTTTTGGATGAGGCACTGTCACTCTACCTTTTTTAAAAGCATGCTTAAACTGACAGTGACTTCCTTTTTGATGATACAACTGCCACCCATCGTGTTTCAGTATTTTAATTATTTCAGTACTCGTCATCACTTTTTCTATAATAATACAACTATTAAAGAGATTATACATGCCACCTCTATAAAAGCATAATATTTTTATAAATTAAAGTTAAAAATTGACATCCCGCTAGAAAGAAGCTAAACTATACACATGATGTGTATAGTTTGCTGTAAAAAATAAGGTCATTAATGAAATACCCTGTAGTAATCCATAAAGATGAAGACAGTGACTATGGTGTCACCGTTCCCGATATTCCTGGCTGCTTTTCTGCGGGCAGTAGTTATGATGAAGCATTACAGAATGTCGTAGAAGCGATTGAATGCCATTTAGAGGGATTTTTATTGGATGAAGAAGCTTTGCCTATTGCATCTGCAATAGATAAATGGATCCATCATGAAGATTTTAAAGAAGGTGTTTTTGCGTTAGTTGAAATTGATTTGTCACAGATCACGGGCAAAGTAAAACGTGTAAATATTACGCTACCAGAGAGAATACTCGCATTAATTGATCTTTATGGAAAAACGCATGCTATTAAGAATCGCTCAGCATTTTTAACAGAAGCAGCACTGAATTACATCGCGCAACATCAATGATTACTTTTCTTTTCGACTGCCAACTGTAAAGAATCATTCATATTCTTTAATAGATAGCAAAAAGTAAAAAGGTCTAGCCAAGTTTGACGCGCGTACTGAGTGTTCTTGCAGACAGCCGATATTTTTTCTTCTAAACGAGCATATTCTGCGGTAAACTCCATGTGTTCTTGTAAAGGAATTTCTTTCATCAAATTAGTATTAATCACATTCAAATTCTCTATAGTTAAGTACATTAAAGTACGAAATTCATTCTTAAACTCTAGAAACAAAATGCGATCTTGTAAATGCGTTAGCCAAGAGACCATACTACTTAGATAATGATAGAAGTGACTCAGAGCTAACAATACGCGCTTCATCTCTTGCCGACTGTGACGATGACCAACCTCATAACCTAAACTGATATATTCTTGATCTAATTCAGATAATAATAATAGACAATGATTGGCTCTTTTTAACATAAGTTTTTTGTTTTTTTCATTAGTAGTTAGGGCTGTTAAAACGTCAGAGACTAAAGCATCAGTTTGCTCTATAAACAAAGAGATTTTAGTTAACAGTGTATTTTCTGCTTTAATGGGAAAGATGAAAAAACTACACAGTAATGTAATTGCAGCGCCTAAAATGGTTTCTAAGATCCGTACGATTAATAAGTGAAAGCTCCAAGACTGAATTAAAGCAAAGAAAAAGACAATAAAAACAGAAGCAAAAAATGCCGATCCTAAGTAAAATCGTTGTAAAAAACAAACCTGAAAGAAAACACTGCATAATAGAATGATAACAATTAAAATAGTTTCATTGGGAATAATATAATATAAAAGAGTTGCTAAACTACCGCCGACTAACGTCATTATAACACGTTCGAAAGATTTTTTAATGCTGGCCCCTAATGTTTGTGAGAATAAAATCATACTAGCAAACACCGCCCAGTAAGAACGTTCAAAATGGTAAATATTTTGTATGCTTAATACCAATATCATAGCAATCAAAGCTTGACAAGCTAAACGGAAATTAGGATCATTGCGCATGAGTCACCTCACACGGTAATTTATCATGATGAGTTAATGCCAATAAATTATCATATAATTCATTTAAGCTAATTATAAAATGATATAAAGGTGCTAAAATAATGGCAGTTTCCTTAGCTGTATCTAATTTGTGTTTTAATACAGCGAAACTATCAGGGTAGGTTATCGACTTAGAGAGTTTAATTTTAAAGTCTTTTACGTCAACATATAATAAATGAGTGAGTAATCGTATGTCTTTTAAAACTTGGCATAAATCGTTCTTTAACTCTAATGATTGAATTAAGTGCGTATCGGTTAAAGTAATTAGGCTGTCTTGTAGCATGAGCAATGCTTTTCCTGCTAAATAGTGATCCGATAAGATAGACAGCAAGTTTTCTTCATGAGAAGAACCTAAAATTTGGAAAGAAGTTAAAATGTTTTGGTTATGCAGATAATACTTACGTAATGAGCGGCGTAATTGCCAATGATGTTGTGCACGTGTATAAAATGGATTTGGTTTAGTCAATTGCTGTTGCAATTCCAATAAGGCCGCGCTGACCAAAGCAATAAAATAGCGCATATTACGAAAGAAATAAGACAAATGTCGCGGTGGTAATATGTAAAAATAGACTATAAAAGAAATGACACACCCTATCAAGATACAGCCAAATCGTTCTAATAAAGCGACTCCGATTAAACTGGGGAAAAGGCTGGTGATAAATCCCATTATCCAGGTAAATAAAGGAAATAAAGCATAACGAGGCCCTAAACTTCGCGAAGCAAACACCAAGAAACTAGCGGCGCTAAAAGCGATGCCAGTAGCTAGAGGAGAAGAATGCGTATAATTAATTATTAGAAAGTATCCGAGTAATAATATAGATGAAATTGAAAATGCTATTTTTTGATCATATCGTCGCGCGCCGTTGATGCCTTGACAAACTAAGCCTGCAGCAAAGGCCGCTAATAAACGCGTATCAAAACCTGGCCAAGGTAAGGCGATTAATGTAATTAAAGAGGCTAATAGCGTGCGTGTTCCTTGGCGTAAATGTAAATAGCCAGGATCGCTTTCCCATAAGGAACGAATCAAGCGATGTTTCATGTTCTTGAGCAATGACAACATAATTTTGTGTTAGCGTCCAAAATGGTAGTTATTTTAAGCTAAATTGTAGCATAGTTGGCAGACATGATTCTAGCTTGCTATTTGATATATACCAAAATAAACCGTTACATTTTGTTACAAATCGTTACAATCAGAATCTCTTCATTATGATATTCTATTGATAATGACATAAGAATTATAGCAATTTAAGCTAAATAGTGAGATTAGCGAGGGTATGTAATGGCCGTCTCCATCGTGTAGTTAAATCCACGATGGAGACTCCATTATGACAAATCCTCCCAATAATAAATAACTAGTGAGGGTAAATTATCATGGCGAGTAGTTCTCCTGAATTTTTTCAGCGATATTCAAATGGTACTGAAAACTCAACTAGCCTTAAGCCTTTGATAGAGCAATTAGCGATAGCATTAAGAAATAAAAAACCACCAGATAAATTTGCAGAAAAAACAGATATAGCGGAAGCATTACGAAGAATATATTGGTTAATAGTAAAAGCAGAAATTGACCTTGACCCATTGAAGCAATATTTCATGTCAGTCAACTCTAAAGTTCCTTATCAAGTCGGCTCTATTATTTTAAAAGAAGATAAAACAGGTCAAATCCCCAATGTTTTACTCACTTATGCACTGTATTGTTGGGAAAATTATCAGGATAATGATAAACATACTAAGATCTTAATGTTTTTAACAAAAGTTATTGAAGAGATTTCTGCAAGACAATCAGAAGAACCAACCTATCATGATAATAAAGATGAAAGAAAAAATAAAAGTTTAGTAATGTAACTGCATATCATGGAACGTTACAAAAATTGACAGTCTATTACAAAGTATTACAATCGTATTAAAGAAACCATGCTAGTTTTATGATGACATCACTATAATTTATGCCTATATAAATAATATTTTGGAGAATCATCATGAATAGAGAAGATAGAGCGCTTAATAGCGCAGAGCATCAAGATGAAGAAAATAATATGAGTGCAAGCCAAGAAAACACGGCAATGAATAGAATAAAAATAAAAACAACAATCGCATGATGAAGATTTGATCTTCA
>CBFGYT010000031.1:0-10080 GCA_965653065.1 uncultured bacterium
GCCCGAGCCTACAGGGACGTATTTACGGCGTGTTTGAAACATGACAGGCGACCCTTGGAACCGATTAAGCTCAATTTTCGTAGAGACACTTCAGACTGCGAGTGTAGTGACAATTTTTAAATTCTATATTGAATCTCGCATTTTGAAATAAAACAGGTATGTACAATGAAAGACTCTCTACTCAATAAATTAGATCAACTGCGCTTACGCCATGAAGAAGTGGCGGTGTTGTTAAGCGACCCTAAAGTAATGGGCAATCAAGATGAATTTCGCAATTTATCTAAAGAATATGCGCAACTAGAGCCAGTCGTATCCACTTTCTTGCACTTTCAAAAAGTGCAGCAAGATATTACCGCTGCGCAAGAATTATTAGCTTCTGGCGATGCAGAATTAAAAGAACTCGCTGAAGAAGAAATAAAAGAAGCTGAAGCCACATTAGAAACCTTAGAAAAAGATTTGCAAGTATTATTATTGCCTAGCGATCCCAACGACAATAAAGACATTTACTTAGAAATTCGTGCCGGTACCGGTGGCGATGAAGCGGCAATTTTTGCCGGCGATTTATATCGTATGTATACACGCTTTGCATTAACACAGAGTTGGCAATGTGAGTTGATCAGTGAAAGTATCGGTGAGCATGGCGGTTATAAAGAAGTGATTGTACAGGTCAGTGGTCACGGGGTGTATTCTAAATTAAAATTTGAATCGGGCGCACATCGTGTACAACGCGTGCCTGAAACGGAAGCGCAAGGGCGTGTGCATACCTCTGCGTGTACCGTTGCAATTTTACCCGTAGCAGAAGAAATTGATGCGGTCGATATTAACCCGAATGATTTGAAAATCGATACCTATCGTGCATCGGGCGCCGGTGGACAGCACGTCAATAAAACAGATTCTGCTATTCGCATAACCCATTTACCTACGGGAATAGTGGTAGAATGCCAAGATGAACGCTCACAACATAAGAATCGTGCACGTGCGATGTCTTTATTACAATCCAAAATATTAATGGGTGAACAAGAAAAGCAACGCCAAGAAGAAGCTCAAACTCGTAAACTATTAGTCGGCAGTGGTGATCGCTCTGAGCGCATTCGTACTTACAATTATCCACAAGGGCGAGTGACGGATCATCGCATTAACTTAACGCTCTATAAATTGCAGGATATTATGGAAGGCGCGTTGGATCAAGTCATTGAACCATTATTACAAGAACATCAAGCTGAATTACTCGCTGATTTAGCCAAAGATTGATAATGACTACCATCCGGCAATTATTGCAACAAGCCAAAGATCTGGAAGTCGATCCCCTCGATGCCGAAGTTCTATTGGCGCATTTTTTAAAAGAAAATCGCGCCTATTTATTCACTTGGCCAGAAAAAGAAGTAGCCGTTGCTATTATTCAGCAGTATCAACAAGGCTTATCTAGACGACAACAAGGAGAGCCTATAGCCTATATTATTGGCTATAAAGAATTTTGGTCTATGCCTATTCATGTGACAGCGGATACATTAATCCCTAGAGCTGACACAGAATGTTGGCTAGAATGGATCTTGCAAACATTCACAGAGAATAAATCATTGCATGTGTTAGAATTAGGCGCGGGCAGTGGTGCGGTGGCAATTGCTTTAGCCAAAGAAAGACCCTATTGGGCCATCAGTGCGGTAGATATTTCAGCGAATGCGCTGGCAGTTGCCAGAGAGAATGAGAAAATGCTATTGTCTTATCAATGTATAGAGTGGTTGCAAGGCGATTGGTATCAAGCGGTAGCAAAGCGGCAGTTTGATATCATTGTTGCAAATCCTCCTTATATTGCTGAAACAGAGCCGCATTGGCAACAAGGAGATTTACGCTTTGAGCCTAAAACAGCATTGGTGGCGGCAGAAGAAGGATTAGCAGATCTGCAGCATATTATTACGCAAGCGCCACACTATTTGTCATCAGCGGGGTTATTGTTGGTAGAACATGGTTATACGCAAGGACAAGCGGTGCAACATTATTTTGTGACGAGTAGCTTTGAAAATGTGGTTACTCATGAAGATTATGGTGGCCAGCCTCGATGGACAACAGGTTGGATGACAAAGTAATATATATGTGAATTTAAAGTCGAAACGTGAGATAAGCGAGATCTACCCCCTCTCCCGCGCAAGAAGTTTTGCTATTATAATGATAGCATCACGCGGGAGAGGGTTGGGGAGAGGGCATGGAAACATCACGCCAGCCCTCTCCCGCAAAAAGCATCGTTATACCAGCAAAGTTCCTAGCGCGGGAGAGGGGGTAGATCGAGGTGAAATTAAGAATCTGTGCTTAATCCAAGATTAAATGATGACGGTACGTGGATATGATAACGCCAACTATCATAATCTGATATCGAGAGGAACATATGAAACAGCGTTTTTTTATTCTATTTTTATCTTTATGTATAACGCAAATTGCCATGGCGAAAGTTCTCTGTCCGCCTGGGATAAAGCCGCCGGGAAATAATGGCGTTGCATGTGATGCTGTGAATGAGATGAATTACAGTTGTCAAACTCAATTATTGATCAAAACCAATCAAACGGTAAGCTTTTATGTGAAAAAAGAAGATCGGCGCTATGAATTTGGCACAGGTCTAGTCGGCAAGACACTACAAGATGATCGCTGTTTTGACCATGACGAAATTATCGCCGTCACGTGGGATGAAAATGCTAAAATCCATCGCAGTAAAAGCATCATTCGCTATAATAATATAAATCAACGGATCTTCGTACAATACCCAGATGATTTTTCTAAACCTTTTGTGCCTGAAACACCCGTACTCTGTCAAACAGAAATTTTTAATGAAACAAATGCCTTAGCTGATTTTTATGATAAACGCGCCAATGCAACCAGCTTTTTAATGCGATTATATCCGTATCAAAGAATGCTTACGCCCACACCGTGTTATCAAAATCAATCCATTATCGCTATCAGTGCGGGACCTATATTAGGTCGCTTAGATACTATTACATATGAATCGAACAACACGTATAGCAATGTCAATCAATTTGCATTTGCTGAATTTACAAAAGATTTTTCTGAAGCCTCCTCTTATTTGATGCATTTATTCAAACGAGAAGAATATAATTTGTTAGTCGATGCAGCCAGAGAAGCAGCAGCACATCCGAAATTGACGTATAAAGCGGCGGTCAAACAAAAAAATGATGATCCTACATTAAAGCAAGACTATCAAGCGGCAGAAAGTGAACAAGCAAATCATAATGATTCTTCACAGAATAGCATGGAAGCTGCAGGTAAATGGGTGGTGCAAAGTGGAGTCGAATCTCAATAATCAAAAGCAAGAATGCGTACAGTAGCGCCGACTTCAACATTCAACAGTTCAGCTGTTTCTTTAGAAATACTAATAGTTTCTTCCGACAATAATTGAATTGTTGTTTTGAGCGCATAGAAAGGAAAGCGAGTAGTTACTAAATAATTTTGACCATTTTCAACCGTATCTACAATTGTATTCACTTGCACAATACGGCTATTTTTGATTGCTTTGATATTAGAAATAGGGCACTCTAGGATAGGTCCGCCATCAAAAATATTAATATGATTTTTATACGAGAATCCTTGGGTTTCTAAAATCAGTTGAGTTCCTTGCGAGTCCGAATGAGTTTTGCCAATGGCGGCACGCGTTTCTTCAGATAATAATTGAGTATAAATAGGGTGTCGTGGTACTAAATCGGCAATAAATTGTTTTTTACCCAAGCTATTCAATGAGTAGGCTTCAGTATAAGGAATATTAAAGAACACCATTCCCAAACCATCCCAGAAAGGGGGGATGTTATTAGAATCTGCTAAACCCCGTAAAGGGCAAATGATATTACTGGCAAACCGTTCTGGGGCATTAGCAATAAATAATAATCGAGCCAAAGCTAAGGCTTTACCAAAATGATGGCCGCGATATTCTGGTGCTAAATAAAAAGAATACAATTCAGAATAGCCTTCATAGTCATTGGATAAAAATAGTAATTCTAATTCTTTGAAAATGGCGAGGTCATGCGAGAATTTTTTAATGCGCGTGACTTTATAAGTATAAAAAGTGAAATCATGCCCGGCTAAACTATTCATGGTAGCAAGCCCTACGATTTTATGAGTGTCAGTGTCTTCTAAGGCTAATGCATAAAACTCTTTTTCTGGGCTAGAAATATTTAATTGCATGCTCACTAAAGCATGTTCTAATTTGTCTTCCATTAACTGCTTGTAGCTATTTGTTTTTTCTAATTCCAATAGAGGTGGGCGCATTAACTCAATAATATCTTTAAGGTCTTCTGCCACCACGTAACGAACTCGAATCATTTTTTCCCCCAACTCAGCTGCAATCCTTGCGCCGTATATTTATAAAATTTTATATAATACATTTTTATCCATAACTTCCATTCATCGGGATAAAGTTTACACCCCACAAATTAGTTATAGACTATTTCTGAAAAACTGTAAATAAAAGAAATATTTACATTTCCGATCGATCGTTACGTATGGGGAGGCGATTTCTCTGTTTAGCGTAAAGCTACAACTTGAGGTATAATAATCCCATGCAGGCTAAGTCTTATTCTCTATATCCGCTTATGTGAGGATATAGGGTTAGGCATATATGTGAATCTAAAGAATGACACAATAAGAAATTGACTCTATATGATTGAAATTAATGCAATTTTAACGACTATCACTGAATTACGCGCTCGTGAGCAAGCTTTACGCGGGTATTTGGATTATGACACTAAAGCAGAACGGTTAGCCGAAGTTTCTCGCGAATTAGAAGACAAAGATATTTGGAATAATCCTGAAAAAGCTCAAAATTTAAACAAAGAAAAAGTGCAATTAACCGCTGTATTAGAGCATTTAGATGCCATCCATGCACAATTGCGGGATTTAGATGTTTTGTTAGAGATGGCTGCGGCTGAAGAAGATAATGCCACAGTGAACGCTGTTATAGCGGATGTGGATAAAGCTGAGCAGGTCATTAAAGGTTTAGAGTTCCAACGCATGTTCTCTGGAGCAACAGATGCCAATAATGCGTTCTTAGACATTCAATCGGGCTCTGGAGGCACAGAAGCGCAGGATTGGGCGGAAATGCTCTTACGCATGTATTTACGCTGGGGAGAGCGTCATGGCTTTAAGGTGGAGCTATTAGAGGCTTCTGCAGGAGATGTGGCGGGCTTACGCAGTGCTACAGTCAAATTTGAAGGGCCTTATGCTTACGGGTGGTTACGTACGGAAACAGGAGTGCATCGTTTGGTGCGTAAATCACCGTTCGATTCGGGCAATCGTCGCCATACATCATTCGCTGCCGTTTTTGTATCCCCAGAAATTGATGATGATATAGAAGTCGATATTAATCCTGCCGATTTGCGTGTCGATACTTATCGTGCGTCAGGTGCAGGGGGGCAGCACGTTAACCGCACCGATTCAGCGGTGCGTATTACGCATATTCCTACGGGAATTGTGGTACAATGTCAAAACGATCGTTCACAACATAAAAACCGTTCGCAAGCAATGAAACAATTGCGTGCTAAATTGTATGAACGACAAATGCAAGAACGGTATGCAGAAAAGCAAGCCTTAGAAGATTCTAAAACAGAAATTGGCTGGGGCAGTCAAATTCGCTCTTATGTGTTAGATGCATCGCGGATAAAAGACTTACGTACCGGCGTTGAAGTAGGCAATACCCAAGCGGTATTGGATGGGGATATAGATATTTTTATTGAAGCCAGTTTGAAACAACAAGTGTAATTATTTATCGCTATCTGTATTTTCTTGACGCCAGCAGAACGCCAGCCGATTGAGATACTGAATAGAGCAACCAGTATAGAGGACATCATGACAGACGAAACCCAGATAGTCGCTAATGAAATGAGTGAAAATGAACAAATCGCTGAGCGTAAATTAAAATTACGCCATTGGCGTGAGCAAGGTCAAGCGTACCCTAATCATTTTAAACGCTCCACTTTGGCAGAAACAATACAGGCGAATTGGCAAGATGCAACGGAAGAAACGTTAGAACAAGAGAAAAATATCGTGTGTTTAGCGGGCCGTATTATGACGCGACGCTTGATGGGTAAAGCGAGTTTTGTGCATTTACAAGATATGTCGGGAAAAATTCAATGTTATGTTACGCAAAATAGTATCGGCGAAGAATTGTATCAAGCATTTAAAAAGTGGGATATCGGTGATATTGTTGGCGTAACTGGAGAAGTTTTTAAAACCAAAACGGGAGAATTATCGGTACGCGTTAAGACGATTGAATTACTAACAAAATCATTACGTCCCTTGCCCGATAAATTTCATGGCTTACAAGAAGTAGAGTTACGTTATCGTCAACGCTATTTAGATTTAATCACGAATGAAAATACGCGTCGAGTGTTTTCTATTAGAAGTCGCACGATTGCGGCGATGCGTGAATTTCTCTGCCAGCAAGGATTCCAAGAAGTAGAAACGCCTATGATGCATGTATTGGCCGGGGGTGCTGCCGCCAAACCTTTTATTACGCATCACAATGCTTTGGATATGCAACTTTATTTGCGGATTGCACCAGAATTATATTTAAAGCGATTGGTGGTGGGGGGTATAGAAAAAGTTTTTGAAATTAACCGTAACTTCCGTAATGAAGGCATTTCAGTGCGACATAATCCTGAATTTACTATGTTGGAGTTTTACCAAGCTTATGCGGATTATCGCGATATGATGGATATCACCGAAGAAATGTTTAAATTCATTAGCCAGCGCGTATTAGGACAACATACATTTGATTATCAAGGGCATGCTTTTGATTTTTCTAAGCCCTTTGTACGCTTAACCATGACAGAAGCTATTTTGAAATATCATCCTGAATTCAATAAAGATACGGTTCAAGATGCCACGCAATTAAAAGCCCATTTAAAGACATTAAAGTTACCGCATCAAGACAAAGACAGTGTGGCTAAATTGCAATTGATTTTATTTGAAGAAACAGTCGAAGAAAAATTAATTGATCCGACGTTTATTACCGCGTATCCAGCAGAAGTGTCGCCTTTGTCTAGACGCAATGATGTTGATCCCAGCATTGTCGATCGCTTTGAATTATTCATTGCCGGACGAGAAATCGCCAATGCATTTTCGGAATTAAATGATCCAGAAGACCAAGCCGAGCGATTCCATCAACAAATGCAAGCCAAAGCCGGCGGCGATGAAGAAGCGATGCCTTATGATGAAGATTATATTACCGCATTAGAATACGGCTTACCGCCGACTGCTGGAGAAGGCATTGGTATTGATCGCTTAGTGATGTTATTAACGGATTCGCCGTCGATACGCGATGTGATATTATTCCCGCACATGCGACCTAAAGGTTAACTCTTCGCGCTGTGCTTTTATGCTTTGTTGGCTGCGCTCATCTCGTATCAGTCATGTAGAGTACTACACTCCTGATACTCGAGAGCTTGCCGCCTCGCCTAAAAGCACATCGCTGTGAGTAAATTCTTCGCGCTGTGCTTTTATGCTTTGTTGGCTGCGCTCATCTCGTACTAATCATACCAGAGTACGACACTCCTGATACTCGAGAGCTTGCCGCCTCGCCTAAAAGCCTATCGCTGTGAATATGAATGCTTCGCGATAGACTTTTAGGCGCGGATGAGCTTAAGCGATCTTATTAAGTAAGAAAAATACTTAATTACTCGTGATAACAGATCGTTATTGTGACATCGTGCTAGGCATCGTGACCGCGCCACTGCTGCTGCTAGGATTTGAATTAGGCATAGCCATGGTATCACTGGATTTCATGGAATTTTGCATCATACTCATCAATTGTTGTTGTTCATCAAAAGACATGCTATTCCACTTCATCATCATTTTATCCATCATCATTTGTTTAGCTTCTGGAGGCATTTTTTGCCAATGATCTTGCATTTTGCTTTGCATCATTTGTTTATCTTGTGGGGACATGGATTGCCACTGTTGTACTTTCTGTTGTTCCCATTGTTGACGTTGTTCAGGCGTCATATTTTTCATATCACAAGGGTTGCCCATACCGGGTTGGTTAGAATTCATGCCAGCAGGCTGACCAGGACCCATAGTCGCTTGCCCTGGCGACATCGTATTGGATTGCATGGGTGGCGTTGTGGTAGAAGATGCATTGTCGGTTTGTGCAAATAGAGTACTGCTGGTGAGTAACATCATAGCAAGCAGCATAGAAATTCTTTTCATAGTAAACTCCTTTCCTGGTATCTTATGGTTAACGTTAACAGAAGCAAAGTTGTATTTTCTTAAACTTCTGCAGCAAGTATAGATGAAAAATAGTAAATTAAAAATACCGACCGGACGGGTTGGGCGTGTTTCTTATTGTCTCTTACTTCGTTATAAAGATAATTTGTGGTACTATGGTAAACATGAGATATGTACCAAACTCACTTGAAGATGCGAACTTAGGTTAGCTTTGTTGTACATTGTCATCCCCGCGCACGCGGGGATGACAGCACGTGTATACAATAATGCTACTTCGCATCTTGAAGTGCATTGGGTATATACCTATTACACATTCAAAATGCGAGGTTAGTTTATCCTATTCTCGGACCGTCATCTTCGCGTGCGCGAGGATGACAATTCACAACTATTCGAACTTAAGTTCGCATTTCGAAGTAAAATCAGTATATTGTTTAAAACCATAACGTAAAGAGAATTCCTATGAAACCCACAACGCAACTAAGACACTATTTAGCACAAAATAAATTATACATTGCCCCAGGCGTTTTCGATGGCTTATCCGCCTTATTAACACAACAAGCCGGATTTCCGTTACTCTATGCCAGCGGTGGCGCGATTGCTAGAGCGGCAGGATACCCTGATTTAGGGTTATTAAGTGTCAGTGAAGTCTGTTATCGTTTGGCGGATATTGTAGCTGCGAGTCAAGTGCCAATTATTGCCGATGCCGATACTGGATTTGGTAATAGCATTAACGTAGCACGCACGATACATCTATTTGAAAAAATTGGAGTGGCCGGATTACATTTAGAGGATCAAGAATTCCCTAAACGCTGTGGCCATTTAGATGGGAAATCTTTAGTCTCTACCGATGAAATGATACAAAAAATTAAAGTGGCTAAAGAAAGTGTCGTCGATAAAGACTTTGTCATTATTGCACGTACTGATGCGATTGCCGTGGAGGGATTTGATGCGGCAATTCATCGTGCGCAAAAATATGTAGAAGCAGGGGCGGATATGATTTTTGTGGAAGCGCCCACAACAGTAGAGCAAATCGAAGCCATTGCCAAAGCCATTCGCATCCCTAAATTAATCAATATGTTTCAAGGCGGAAAAACGCCTATGGTGGCAGCCGATCAATTGGCTGCATGGGGCTATCAAGTGATGATTATTCCTTCTGATTTACAACGTGCCGCGATTTATGCCATGCAAGAAACGCTACAAGCAATTCAACAAGACGGTAATAGTGCACGCTGCCAAGAGAGAATGGTGAGTTTTAAAGATCGAGAAGTCATTATCGATACCGAGCGATATTTGGCGATTGATAAGCGGTGAAGAATATTGCATTCATTTTTTAAAATGCAGAGTTTTTGTAGGGTGGATTAAGGACATTGGCACGATATTTGAAACAACGAATATTCTAAGGTCATTCTTAGATCTTGAAAGAATTTAAGCAATGTCCGAATTCACCATTATGCATGGTGGATTCGGACATTTTCTTGGTTTTCTCACGATCTATAAAAGAAATAAGTCCATAAATTATGTGGAATATTATACGAATGTCCTTAATCCACCCTACAGAAATCCTGCAATTTTAAGTGTGATTACTTTTCAAAATGAAATAAATATATTCACTTCATTTTACTGGCTTTACGTCTTTTACGTCTTACGCTATTTAGCCATTCAACCAAAATTGAGAAGCTAATGGCAAAGTAAATGTAACCACGTGAAACATGATAATGTAAACCATCCGCGACTAACACCGTCCCGATCAAAATTAAAAAGCTAAAGGCTAAAATTTTAATGGTGGGATGTTTATTAATAAAACGACTCATGATTTCACTGGCCCAGATCATCACTTGATAGCCCCATGCAGCCAATTGA
>CBFGYT010000032.1:0-9972 GCA_965653065.1 uncultured bacterium
TCGGAAACGAAGGAGAGATAACACTACAGAGGACTTTGATGGTGTGGAGTTGAAAAAAAGAAAGCAAGAAGATGATAGAGAAATGATTCAAAAAATTATCGAAGAACAAGATTTTATTAAGACACGCTACTGGGCAGTTAATGGATGTGTCATGGAATGTTGTTGTGGCAAGTTACCTTGTGCAAGGAATGAAAAAAAGTTGGGGCAGTATTATGAGAAGGGAAATACTGCTGTAATAAAAAGCACTTTCCTCGCTAGATTTTGGTATCAGCGAGCAGCAATCCATATGAAACAACAAGCAAAAATGCTATTAGATAATTTACCTCCAGCGCCTTTTTATCCAAAACAATATTCACGCTTTTGGCAACCAGTACCTGAATCAACTACACAGGGTGAAAGCTCACAGAGTCAAGAACAAATTAAAAATACTCACAGGAGTCAATCCTAATGCCTAAATTAGTGTGGAAAGATATTTGTAATGTTTTTGCTGGCCAATTAGATAGTAAAGAAAGAGAAAAATTAATAGTAGAGCACCTAGAGGCCACTGTTTTTAATATCTATGTTCCAGGTATATCTAAAATCACGCTAACCTTAGACCCATATCACCACAATTTATTTATACTGTTTAGCAAAAATTATAGTAAAAGATGGCTTATGAAAGATCCCACTGGGGATACTATACTTCACACCGCAATTAAATATTATCAATTAGGTTTATTTTACTCTCTATTTAAAGCTAAAATCGCCATTAATAATGAGACCATTTATCCATTTCGATTTTTATTAAATATAGGAGATCATAATAATAATACTATCCTTCATCTCTTAGCCATGAAAAATTGCTCATTTACCCTAAAATTTATCCTTGAAATTAATTCTATGACAGGTACGTTCAATCCCTATGTACTGAATAACGAGAATAAAACCTTTGTGGAACTACTCAGTGAAAAGGCGCTTAATGACTTAGGTCCTATCTTGCTTAAACAACATTGTTTTATGGGACTTAATATAATTCACAAGATAAGTTTTAATAACCGGAATAATGAAAGTGTCTTAAGCTTTGTCATGGGTAGCGCTATAAATTACGATGAAATGCCTGATAACTATCATCTTATACACTCCTTAGAGGATATGTTGGCTTTTGGAAGTGATTCTGAATTGTTTTCTAGCCATGAGAATGACTTGAGACTTGGGATAACGCGTTTAACACAGATCTATAAAGCTATAGAAAGTAAACAAGAAGGACGACAAATTTTTCTGTTAAATGTGGGTGATATTGAAGGCATATATCAATACATTCATGCAAAATTATCTAATATACAGACAAATCCTTTTGTTACTTTAAGCGGTGACCACTTTAGTAATAATAATGTCATATATGTTTCTCAAACAAAAGCGATTGTTACTGAACAAATGAAATCTATCGATCAACTAAACCAATATTTAATATGGAAGAATCAGCAACCCATGAAACTTTGGGATAGATTAACAACAGGATATACAGGTGCTGCATTTATATACTTGTTACTTATATTATCACAAACTATGTTGATGCTTACAATTTTCTATTTAGCAGGAGTAAAACTCAATTATTTGTGGACACCTGCGTCAATAATAATTTTATTCTATATGATGGTTATCGATGCCGTAGTCATGCATGCTTTTTATGTTGGGGATCTAAAAGGTCATGGTAATAACATTTATGCAGATGCTGAGTTATTAAAATCTTTAAAAGAATTTATGGAAGTCGTTCAGAAAAACCATCCAAACATGTTAGATATATTGCCCATATTGAAAAAACACACAAGGCCAACAATAGCTGATATTATCTCAGATATAAATAATGTACGTGGTCAACATGAAGAGTACACTAAACGTCTAGAAAGATTACCCGACCTCTATAGAGTGCCTAAAATAGAGGATTATAGACGTTTAACCCTATGGCAAAAAATTGAAGAAGAGATGTCTTCATGTCCGGTCACCAAACCAGTTATAACCAAGCACCCTTGTCATTTTGACAGGCGCGCAGGAAGATAACCTTTTCGGTATTCCCTACGGATTTAATCACAGTGATTTCTATGGTATATTTCCAACAATGGAAATATACTTATTATGGGTAGAAAAATGAAAGCACTATTGTCCTATTTTCATCACATGGCACAAGGACTTTTAAAAAATAGTGGTGCATTTTTTCCTAAACCCACAATCCGTTTATCCACTCAAAAAGCCTTTGTTGCTTATTCTAAAATAGAAGGTCCTTGGAGAGGTAAGCCAGTAAACTATGAAGAGTTGTCCTTTCAGGGGGGCGAATTTCTCAATAACGCCACAGACTTTTTCCCTTCCCTTAAAGAAGCACTTACAGACTATCCGCCTTCGATTGTTGATATCGTTGAAATAGAAACCCCCAAAGCAGACTCAAAGGTCATTGTAACAACAGGCCATTTCGGCATAAGACTCATTACTAACGGAGAAATTCGTGGCAATACATTACATGGTGGATGGTTTTCTAGTACCGCAGTGTCGCACATACAAAAGGGCTTAATAAAAGGCCTGCCTCTACCCAGTGAAATAAATGGCCTAGGTCAGATGGTTTTACAAAATTCTCATGAATTAACTGCTCTTGCCATGATATTTCCTTTGACCCAGGGAGTTGAGGATTATGATGCTATTGTAAAAGTCTTAAATCACCCCTGGTATAAAAACTTTTGCAACCTTTCTTTTGATACTATTTTTTCCACTGATCAGAACAAACACTTGCATCAAGCAACGTATGATATATTTATTGGAAGTGCCTTACCCCTATTACTTCAAGATACTTATTCCTATTTTAAGTTACTTCTAAACACTGTTGACCTGTTTAAATCATTTTACAACAGAAATTTAATAACACCCTCTAAACAGGAATACGCTGTTTATGCAATAACGTCTTTATATCATTCACTAGACCCTGAACATTTTCCAAAATTTATTAATTCCCTTGATTTCTTACAAGAAAACACGGATATGTTTGAGTCTTTTAGTGCTCTTGAGGTTTTTGATTCCCCGACGCCTGAAGATTATTTACCGCCACAGGGACCGGGGAATTGTAGATAGTTGCTAATAGATTGAAAATTTCCTCTGATTTTCGTGCGCTTTTTTAAGGAATTCTTCTAATTCTTTAGGATCAAATTCTACAGGGTGATAAGTTTTTGTCTGTCCTGGCTTTTGACTTATTGAATCCACAGAAGAATCTTGAGACTTTTTTTCCTCAGGCTTTATGATATTATTATTTTGTACGCTTGAAAAAAAATGTATTCTGGAGAGACAATATAATTGTCTAGAGGAACGATTTAATAATAGACTGAGCATAGGTTACCTCGAACAATAGATTAAAGGAAAAACAGTATGTCTACCACAGTTCATGATGTTATAAAAAAGCGACAAGAATTGCAAAAGGTGCTGTCTGAATATAATATCGGAAAAATCGTATTTTTTAAAGGGTTTCTTAAAGAAGAAGAAAAAAACTTTTATATCGATATTGAAACCGGTCCCTTAAAAGATAAAAAGCATCCTGGCGGGTTCGAGCTTCAAGATAGACTTTCAGAATTATTTTGTTGTGACGTGCATATCACTGTGAATGGCAAGATGTCTGAGTTTTTTAGAAATAAATTACAACTAATCAATACACGAAAAGTGGAGACAGTTCTCTCAGTACAAACCACCTTGGAAGAGCTAACCGCTGATAATAATATTTTTGAAACTAAAATGCATGACTACTTTGGAAATGACTGGGTATTTAATTCAAAAAGACAATCCTCTGGAGCAAGTTGGAATGGCTATATCCCAACGCTCCTACCTTGTTATACTAGAGAAAGTGAGAATGGTATGGATTCTAGTTCAGAGGAAAGTGAAGATGATGAAAATGCCTATTCATCAGAAACGGTGAGTCCACCTTCAAAACGGTTTAAAAGGGGGTGATATGAAAAGAAAAGATTTACCAGAAGAAGGGCTGCCGGATGAAAAATCACCAGTAAATAAACCCTCAAAAAGAAGAAAGTGGTGTATTCAGTTTAGCGAAGAAAACACGGCAATGATTTTAAAACTCATTGCTGAAAACAGAGAAGAAATTGATGAAGATTTAAGAGCCGAAGGTAAGACTGAGGAGGAAATAGAAAACTACTGGCGAAAATTTCGCTTCAAATTGGAGGTGGAATCCGCTAATTTGTGTAAAGAAAAATTAAATGAAATAAAAAAGAAAAATCGAGAGAAAGCCGCAAAAAAAGATTCTGATGAAGAATTTGTAAAACCTACAAGTCGCCCACGTTTAAGAAAATAATAGTTATATTTAAGAGAGCACTATGACAAATGCAAATGACCCAGAAAAAACACTTCGAGAGCAAATAGAAAAAATTACGCTATTTATTCAGTATCTCCAGCGGCAACAAGATAGAGGTAAGCGAACGGGTTATCAATGGTTCATGGAATATAGAAAACCCTGTGGAATCTATTTCATGATAATGATAGCTTTTTTTCTTATGCTAGCGTCAATCGCAGAGTATCAGTATGACAGCCATAAAATTAGTAAAGAAAAATATCTTGTTATGATGAGAGAAATAATACCGCTTTTGTTTATCATTATGAATATATTTTACTTGGGTACATTCATCGTAATGGAAGCGGCGGGGCATGGCGCGCCAACTAATAATTTTATTTTACAAAACGAAACCTTTCAATGGTTTAAATTACTTTTACGGGAAATTACAAAAAATAACCACTTACGAAATCTGCCCAACGAATTGTTTGAGGAGCCTTCCTCTATGCTACGAACAGAGGAAGTGTGTGAAATGCTACAACAAGCTATAACTTCGCATAGAAACGCCATAGAGCGATATCAACAAAATCCAGCAAGAATTAATTTAGACGCAAAAAACTATGATCATTTACCTTTTTGGGAAGAAATCACCTCTCCAATATCCGCTATAGTCACTGAGCCTTCCTCCTCCGCGCCGATACAACCTCCACGCAGCCCCTCTCCTATAAACCATGGAGGATAAATCTGATCTAGCCCCCAAAAAGGGCACTAACCTAAGAACCCATTTGCGCTTCAAAATATACAGGGCTTAGATAGCCACGTCTAAAAGAAGACGCTTTCACCTCTACTAGAGTAGTTTACTCCCTTAGTTATGTGTCCGTAAATGTGGGGCTAGATCACTTAACCGTTATCAGAAAAGATGATATACAAGGGATTGAAGACTCATTATAGTGGGGCTATCTATGACATGAAACATATGCGCGGCTTCGTTCAAAACAACACTTTTCCTAAACTGGCGCCTCCATCTACATATAAGACTTGTCCCGTCATAAAAGCAGCATTATCTGAAATTAAAAAAGCAATTGTAGCGGCGATTTCTTCGGGTTTACCGCAGCGACCCATAGGGATCGTGCTAATGGTTTTATTAAAAGCATCACTGTCTTTGGGACGAGCGGCATAGAACCGTTCAGTGCCCGTAGGTCCGGGTGCAACCGCATTCACCGTAATACCAAAGCGTGCTAATTCAAATGCCCAACTGCGTGTCATTGCGGTTAATGCGCCTTTGGCCGCACTATAACTGGTGGCATTCATTGAGCCTAGCATCGTTTGGCTGACAATATTCACTACGCGGCCCCATTGTGCTTGTTTCATTTTATCTACACAGGTTTGCAGCGCGTGTAAAGCGGGGCGTAAGCCTAAATCTAAACTGCGATTGAAGCTTTCTAACGTAACATCGGTGATCGCGCTGCGCTCTTCTGCAAATACGGTATTGACAATACCGTGGATTTCGGTTTGTTGTTGAATTTTTTTGAAAGTTGCTAAAGTTTCATCAACGATACTTAAATCTGCGCAAATGAAATCGCCTTTAAACGGTGTTGTAGGTTGATGACGCGCAATGCCAATGACATGATAGCCCGCATTGGCTAATTGAGTTGCAGTAGCCAACCCTATGCCTTTGCTAGCGCCCGTGATTAAAATAGTTTTCATAGTGTGTAATTTCCTTCTATAACTCAAGGCACCATAGAATTTTGTAAGTCCACTAATACTTGATCGAATTTATCGACACGAATAAATCCCAAACGAGGGTATTCTAAATCGATGATAGAAATGATCACCAAAGCGAGTATGACAGCATAACTAATGGTATCTAAAGACTGACTCCATTTTTGATTATAAACTTTATATCCAGCTAATAGAGATCCCACGAAGACAATGCCAAGTAAAAGAATAAATATATAAAGCGGCGGATGTATTTGTGTACTTTGTATGCGCGTATTCGCAATGTCAAACATACTGTTTAGTGCAGGAATGACTAACATGCAAGGATAGGTACTATCCGCTTTGCTGCATGCTTCTGTTGCTTCTCCCCAGATTTTATTTTGTAAACGCAATGAAGTTTCATAATAACTTTGCGCTGCACTTACATTAGGGAGTGCTTTGTAGGTGTTAATTCGACTGGTGAGATATTCTTTAAAATCACTTTTTAAGGAAGCTTGATAAGCACTAGGTAGCAGATCAATACGCAGATAGGCGGTGCCAATATCATTCGCTTCTTCAATGATGAGTTGTCGACGCATATCAAATTTAGTTAAGGCACCAGAGAAAGTAAAAGCAACCAATAAGCCTAATAAAGCAAAAATGGTGCCTTGTGCAAGAGCAGACGTTTTAATTTTAGTTTCTTTCGCTTGTTTCTGCGCGATTTTACGGCCAAGAAATAAGCTGCCAATAATGAGTAAAAACAGCGCAGATAAAGTAATAATCCCAGTCCATTGGTTTAACATATTTTAACATCCTTGAAAGAGTCGTTTTTGCCGTGAGGAGAAGTCGATAACTCATTTATTATAGCAGAGGGCAAAGCGACAATGCATCTAAAGTTAAGACAATGCAGCCTTCATCGCTGTTAATGTTTTCTCTAAAGTTTCATCATTATGTGCCATAGAAGTAAAGCCAGCTTCAAACGCAGAAGGTGCTAAATAAACTCCTCGCATTAACATCGCATGGAAAAATTGTTTAAAGCGATTTTCATCGGCTGTTTTTACTTCCGCTAAATTTTTAGGGAGAGTTTCACGAAAATAAACACCAAACATACCGGCGACACCTGTTGTGCAAAATGCAATGCCGGCGTTATCGGCAATTTCTTGCATGCCCGCTAATAATAAATCCGTTTGTTTTTTAAGCGCTGTATAATACTCTGGATGAGCGATTAATTCGCTTAAGGTGGCAAGCCCTGCAGCCATCGTCACAGGATTGCCCGATAAAGTCCCTGCTTGATAAACAGGGCCAATAGGCGCTAATTGTTGCATGATATCACGTCGACCACCAAAAGCACCGACAGGCATACCGCCGCCTATGATTTTACCAAAAGTCGTTAAATCAGGCGTGATGTCATATAATCCTTGTGCGCCTTGCGGATGTACGCGAAAACCCGTCATCACTTCATCGAAAATAAGCAGAGAATCATGTTGATTACAGAGATGTCGTAATCCTGATAAGAAATTATCTTCCGGTAAAACGCAATTCATATTACCGGCAATAGGCTCGACAATAATCGCAGCGATATCTTCACCATAACGAGAAAATAACGCATGTACAGCCTCTAAATCATTATAAGGGGCTAATAGGGTGTGTTCCACTACACTCGCCGGAACACCGGGCGAACTGGGATGACCAAATGTCAAAGCCCCAGAGCCGGCTTGCACCAATAAGCCATCGCTATGACCATGATAACAGCCGATAAATTTAATAATTTTATTTCGCTTCGTATACCCACGCGCTAAACGAATAGCGCTCATGGTGGCTTCCGTGCCAGAGTTCACCATACGAATTTGTTCAATTGAAGGAAGATGCTTACAAATCATGGCGGCTAATTCAGTTTCTATTTCCGTAGGGGTGCCAAAGCTCAAACCTTGGTCTACGGCGTCATGCACAGCTTTAATCACCTTGGGGTGATTGTGGCCTAAAATCATCGGTCCCCAAGATCCTATGTAATCGACATAGTGTTGGCCATGAATATCTTCTAAATAAGCCCCCGAGGCTTTTTTAATGAATAACGGGGTACCGCCTACATAACCAAAAGCACGCACTGGTGAGTTAACGCCGCCGGGAATATATTGTTTGGCGGTTAGAAAAGTAGCCTCGCAAGAATTGTTCATAAAATGCACCGGATGGTTGTTGATAGTGCGCGTATTATAAACCAATTGCGTCTAGTGACGATAGAGGGTGGGAAATGGTATACTTATAGCAACGTTATTCTCAACTGGGCAATGTCCCTGAAGTTTTGTTGAACATCATTTAATCTTAAATTGAGTACAGGCTTTTAATTTCGCCTCGGTCTGTCCCCTCTCCCGCGCTAGGAACTGTGCTAGTATAATGATGCTTTTCGCGGGAGAGGGTTAGGGAGAGGGAATGCTACGGCTGGTCATTTGAATGAGTTGAGAATGGCATTATAGTCTATATGAGGGAAACACCATGCATTGGTTAGTCGCGCTTTTTATGATTGCTATCCTATTTAGTCTAGGCAGTGGCTTAGTCTTTTTATTACGAGATAAAGATGGATCAACCCGTGTTGCTAAGGCGTTGTCTTGGCGTATAGGCTTATCTTTATTATTATTTGTGATGTTAGTCATTTCTTATTTCTTAGGCTGGATCCATCCACATGGGGTATAAGATATGATTATTTCTATGATTGCCGCTATGGCGCAAGATCGCGTGATTGGGCTCAATAATCATATGCCGTGGCATATGCCAGCGGACTTACAGCATTTTAAAGCCCTAACATTAGGAAAACCGGTGGTAATGGGAAGATATACGTGTCTTTCTTTAGAGAAACCTTTGCCCAAACGGCGTAATATCGTATTAACGCACGATAAACAATTTATGATGGATGGATTTGAAATCGCGCATGAATGGCAACAAGTGAAAACAATGTGTGCCGATTGCGAGGAAGTGATGATTGTAGGCGGCGAAGCGGTGTATCGAGAATTGCTGCCTTTTGCTTCACGTTTGTATTTGACAGAAATTAATGCGTCTATAAAAGGCGATCGTTTTTTCCCTGAGTTTGACAAAAGCAAATGGAAATTAATCACAGAAAAAGAATTTGCCGCAGACGATAAGAATCCTTATCCTTATCGTTTTTTAGAATATAGGAGAGCGTATGAGTAAAATAGCGATGTATAATCCTGAAGAACAAATGAATGCTTATTTAATAGTAACGCCCGCTGCAGTAGCACGAATTGCCGAAGTATTAGCCGAAGAAGACGATGCTACAGTGCAATTGCGTATCTATATAGAAGGGGGTGGCTGCTCTGGGTTTCAATATGGATTTGTTTTAGATGAAGAGCGTCGCGAAGACGATACGATTATTACTTGCGCAGTCGCCAACGATAACCCATTCTATGCGAAGCGTAATGAAATTCAAATTTACATTGATGCTTTGAGTTTGCAATATTTAACAGGCGCAGAGTTAGATTATAAAGATGATGTCGAAGGACAACGGTTTATTATTCGTAATCCAAATGCAGAGACGACTTGTGGCTGTGGTAATTCATTTTCTTTGAATACAGCGCAAGAGGATGAAGAAAAGTAAAGATGAGTAGTAGTCGCGTTATTTTATTATTGAGTTTGATATCTTCCGCTTTTGCCACACCAACGAACGGCACACTCCCATGCCTAGACAACACCGTACAATTTAACAAACAAAACCAAATCCATTTTGGTAATGCTCAAACAAAACAGCCTTTTATTTTTTTAGTGCGTAATGAATATGGTTCGCCGCTGGTATTAGATTTCCCCGCAGGCCACATCGGCGCCAGTGCTGGCTTAACGCAGGTGTTAGGCCCTAGAGAGTGGACGGTCTATGTTTATAAAGCGGGGGCGGATACCTTGCCTACCGATAATGGCGCGATGGCGCCTTTCTGGTCTTGTGCTATGCAAAAAGAGACAGGACAAACTATCGCAAAAGA
>CBFGYT010000033.1:0-9929 GCA_965653065.1 uncultured bacterium
TTTGTAACTACTGCATTCAATTAAAATGTTTAGTTATCCTTGTGCAAAAAACCGCTTTAAGACAACAAACCTGTTATCCCCGCGCACGCGGGGATCCAGTTTAAATTCAAGTTTTCGTCTTTCTTCTTGTAATACTGCTGAGATCTGCGGAGCGGGAATTACTTTATTCATATAAATCAATAGCTTAGAACAGGAGGTTTTGTACATATTTAGCTCTCATATTTAGATAGGTAGAATCTATCCTCAAAATACAGGAATGTCTATCTGGCTCACACATTATAAAATGATAAAATAATTGACAATTTGGTCGGTTTAGTGTACAATGTTTCTACATTGGAGCAACCGTTCGTATATGGAGATCACAGCGATGTCACTAGCCCAAGATGTTTATAGTACTATCGACGAAGGCAAAGGATTAGTCCGTCTTACCTGGCAACAAGTACGCGAACGCGTACAACAAGCCAATCCCACTCTGTGCGCATTAATCGATGAAGTCAATCCCAGCGATGACTATGCTTTTTATGTGGCGTATTATCCTTATGGCGCGTTAATCGGCGATGATAAAACTACGTATATTCCCACTATGCAAGGGGAGTTTTTACCGATGAATGTGGCTAGCGCACATTTGGGAAAAACGGTAATGGATGATTTGGGCTATGGCGCAAACTCGACACCGTTACTGATGATATTAGATAAATCAATTGAATTTTTTATTGATCGCAAAGAACATAATCTCACACTGCCTTTTCGCGTATTAAATATAGGCGATTTTATTTCTGTAAAACGTATATTAGATGATATTGAAACTAATAGTATACTGCGAGGAGTCGCTGGTTGCCGTTCAGCTATGATGTTACCTCCAATAGGGTGCTCACAACATTTTAGCAATTTACAACGTAAATTTAAAATTCGCAATCGTAAACCCAATCATTTGTATCAACACGGTGAAATATTTGCTGCTTTAGCACAAGAAGAAAGCGCCAGCTGTGCTTGGCAAATGTCTACTTTATTATTTTGTCAAAAATTTATTGAGAAGATAAAGAACGATCCTACATGGTATAAACTGTATATCTACTTTTATAGTTATTTAACACAAAACTATCTCCACAGAGCGCAACTAGAAAACTTTATGAGTATTGCTTTAACGGACGCACAAAAAAAGCAAGGTTTGAAAATAGATCCTTATATTGCTGATACCATACACCATTTATATCGCATTGCCGCCGGCTTAACACCAGGGTTTGCTCCCGCCAGCGATGATACTTATTTACCGCGCGAATTTTTGCAACGCGTTTTTGTCGAGGTATATGGTTTAGATAAATATTTCCCGACGATATTTCATCCCGCTATGTTTGACTTAAATATTCAAGATGCGGCCCCGGTCTATTATAGTTATCATTACCCCACTACGTTTGCGTCTTCTCTGAAAATTCGCAATGTCGCTACCATTTTGCATGAATTAGGCGAATTGCAATATGCTTTAGATGAACTAAAAACAGACTTAGATCGTTTAAATCTTAATTTAGCTAATGAATTATGGGTCAGCATTGGCCGTAAAATTGATTTTTCTATTTATCACAGCCATAATAGCCCACAAAAAAATATTAAATTAAACGGGCGCTTACCGGCAATTGATCCACGTTTTGGTAGTACTGGTTGCGCTTTTGAGCTTGAGAATCGTTATCTTTGTGATGAAGGCCCTTTTACTCGAGGATGTATTGCTATTAATATGAAAAGTCACACGACTTAAAGTATAATTTAAAAAATGTTTTTCACACTTTCTCTGGCTTTTTTCACAGAAACATTTCTGCTCCATATTTTTCATATTCAAACAATGAAACCTTAATTAATATAATTTTATAACAGTAACCATTTCAGCACTATATAATTGATGCATTACATTTACTTCTATCTCTTCCTTCACATTCACCACATCTACATTCTTCTCATACACATCCTGCGCCGCTTGTTCTAATAAAGATAAATCCATCATGATTTATTTCCTCATCTCCACTATTAAATATATAATTACTTTTCACGTTTACGTTAAGGTCTTTAATTTAATTGTTTTCCCATAATCGCAACGCACACAGATCATACCATTTTTCGCCACAAAAAACAGGGTTTATTGAAAAAAATTCTTATTAAAAAACAATATTTTATATATACATAGCTCTAAAATGTTTCTCTTGATTTAAAATTCTCAACAATACACACACACAATATAATAAGGTCTGAGTCATTCCTTAACGCTTTATTTAATAAAAACACAACCACAATATTAAAGTAAATAAATTGATTATCTCTCTTATAAAGTGCGTCTTAATCTACTAAGCCTATTTTCATCTAAAGATTTTTTTCTATTAAAAGAATGATTAAAATCTTAAACCAATTCAATCGAATCAGATCACTGGTAATCGGTACTACAACTTGGGCCCGCAGAATGAACGGTATTTTTAGCGCTTAATAACTCTTCTAACGCGACTTTCATTTGATTCACCGTTATACTTTTACGCAAGTACTCATCAAATATCTGCATAACTGTATGAGAGTACGCATTATTTTCTGTTGATATTGCAGTGGTGAAATTCATTTGCTGCGGACTATCCTCTTTTCGCGGAAATAAATAACAAAAAACTATCGCCAATGCAATTTGTCGATCAAAATAATTAGCACTTTCCTTGCAGCCAGAACGTGCATAATTATAAGCAACTTTTATAGCCTTGATAACTTCCAAGATGCTTGCAACTGTATACTGAACAGGCTCTGCATTCGGTAGTCTGCACATCTGTGCACATAAATCATATACTATACGGCTGATGAAGAATGCCTTATTAGGAGCAATCCCCTCGCTTATATACGTACATAGCCTCTGAAATGTTTGAAATGTAAAATTAAACCCTTTTTCCCTTTTGTATTCAGAAGAGTATACTACAGCAATATCACTGCCACGCGTTATTATTTTTAAAAAAGTAAATCCTAGTCCACTAACATCTTGTTCCTCAGCAGTGGGGAGGGCACTTGAAGAATCCCTCAGTTTGATTCCATAAAAAGAATCTGTTTTATGCTCAGTTCTTATATCTAATTCACACGCATTTGAATAGTCAATTAACCGGCACAAGGGTCGGGAAGAGTCATCAATCAAAACATTCTCTGGCTTTATGTCACAATGCGCTCTACCGCGTCTATTCCCGCTCTGCGCTTCACTGCTTTCTCCGCTCGGCTTTGTACTCGAAAGAAATCGCATGTCTTTTGACGATTGTGGTGAACATTCTCCCCTATGGAGTTGATACACATCATAAGTAAGCTGCGATAGTACAGATAAAATAGACGCAAAAGGAAAATGTTTTAATTTAATATCAATACAATTTCTCCCCGGGAAAAACTCGTAGAGAAAACAATGAATTTTCCCTATGGTGAATGGTTCTTCAGCCATCACTGTTTCTGGAGCATACTTTTTTTCATTGCTTAATCGCGCTCTACTGTCTTCGCTGAAACCTTTTCTATACCATAAAAGCTTTATGGCAAATCGCTTTCCCATGGTGATGAGCTTACCTTCTTGCATTTGATATTGTTTCGCAGGATAAACCACCCCTTCTCCACCATGACCAAGCGCTTTTTTTGTGAAATCAATTTCATAAGCAATGATCGCTGCTACACCGTTATTGATTTCTTTTTTAAAAAATACATACAAAAATGATTCTGTAGGCTCGATATCATAATAACCGCTATCACACTTCATATAGTTAATATTAAATCTTGAAACTGGTTGCCCGAATCGAGTTGTAATATGGGGGAATTTCTGAATAAAAGTTAAATCAGGTAAAAAAATTGATTTGAATGCATCTCTAGCTTGAGTGAATAGACCATGTGCTGCCATTGTTTTTCTTCGCTTTATTATTCAACATGCCGCAACGGATAGGTTCTGTTTGAGGCGTTGATTTGTTTATTTTTTACGCAAAAATTGTATCATATATTTTTTTATATAACAAGAGTTACTGACATTAAATTACCTTCCCGCATGTTATTTGTTTTTATTACAAATTCTGTGTGTTAAACTTGACCAAGTCTCATTTTCTTTCTCATTTATATTTGTGGTAAAATGAATTTTTTGGTGATACTTTATTCTTCCTCCCCCGATGAAGAATGCAAACACACTGCTTTATTCATGGATGACCTTATGACATTACCATCGCCCACAACCTCGACTTCTGCAACAACCGATAAAGCTCTCTCTATTTTGAAATTTTGGCATAGTGTCGAATTTTTTGTGCCTTTTGATCTGGAAGACGTTATTGCGCGGGCGTTGACTTCAACCATTGGACAAGAAGAATTATTAGAACACGGCAATGATACGATCCCTTGGCTATCTACTTATGCTAAAAAAAAGATAGGTTGTGAGGCAACGAAAACTTACAATTACCACTTATATTTGTTGCCTTTTAATAAAAATGAATTAACACGATTAAGTCGCTATTATTTTCCACAAAAATTCTCCGCTATTAAAACTATCGAGTTTGAAGAACGTCTAGCAGATGAAGGAACAACTTGCTTTGCTAAACTCCCCATTGATAGCTATGGACGTCCTGATTTTACTAAACTATCGGTATCCACTCTACCTTGGGCCATGGGATGCATTATCCGAGAAGAATTATCTTTCTTGAGTGCTCATTACTACGCCAAAGAACAATCTAAATTACAGATTGCATTGCAAGAATTAGCGATGCATATTGACTTAACTGAGTCTCCTCTTTTGAGTGACACTGTAGCTGCAGGGATCCTAACGGCTCAAGGTTTAACCGCGCTTTCTACTATTTTGAAGAAATGGGCGGGATTCTCTCCTGATTATCCTGCTGAATGGATTATTGTTGCTTATGAAGGGTATCAAAATTTTCGTCCAGAGGAAATAACAGACGAGAACATTAAGCGCATCGCTTCTAATTTACCTGCTATACCCATAGAAAAAATAGCTAAAGTAGAAGTGAATGCTTCTACAGAGGACTCCGCGAAAGAAAGTACAAACAGCGATCGCTTTGACATCTTAAATAGTTTTTTTATTGACGATTTAGAAAAAGTCTATAACTATTTACTCAATAAACCGCAAGCAGCCATCCTATCGTATATCAATGGCATTGCTCCTGAGCAAAAATACGATTTATATACTGAAGCTTATATGCCTTATATTCGCGATAAACTACAAGTTGATTATTTAACTGTGGGGAGCTGGCCTAGATCTCCTAACCAGAGCTTGAGTTTAATGCAACAATTAGCTATTCATGAAGTGTTTCATCCTACCAATAGTGAAAATTTATTTTCAGTCAATGGTCCGCCAGGTACCGGGAAAACAACTCTCTTAAAAGACATTATTGCCGATATAGTCACACAGCGCGCGCGTATCTTAGCTGGATTTAAGGAAGTTAAAGATACTTTTGTAAGAAAACATTCTTTAAGCTTCCATAATAACACGGAAGTAACCATCCGCCAATTAGCACCTACGCTCACTGGCTATGAAATTTTAGTGGCTTCTAGTAATAATGCTGCTGTAGAAAACATCTCTAAAGAATTACCGCTTCGTAAAGAGTTAAGCAAAGAATATCAACATGCGTGTCACTATTTTGCTCCTGTTGCCGCTAAATTAGCTGCTTATCATGCTAAACAACAAGTATATTCGCTACAAGACAAAGAACTCCCCTGGGGTTTAATTTCGATTGCCTTAGGAAATGCTCGCAATCGAAATTTATTTGTAGACCGCGTATTTTGTTCGCCCGAACCGAAAGACGAAACTACTTCCCGTATACAAAAAGGAGACTATCTCACGATTTGGGAATGGAGTAAAAAATATCAAGGACCTAGTTTCAATGATGCCAAAAAAGCATTCAATGTGGCTAATAGCACCCTTACTGTTTTTTTAGAGAAATTAAAACTATTAGAACAAGCGCATCTCGCTTTAATCAATATTGCTTGGCCTGAAGCATTAAATGATATCGCAGTCACAGCAATGACTTCTTCTGAAAAATACCACCGTTTGATTGAGAAAAAACACGCTTTGGAAGCAGCTCATCTGAATATCACCGAGAAAAAAGTACTGTTATTAGCTGATGTTCAACAAATGCAAAAATTAAAGCCCAGTCTTATAGAAAGGATCTTACGTAAAGAAAATGCGAAACAATATGCTCAATATATAAATCAAGCACGTAAGAAATTGGGCGCTTTCTTATTAGAACAAACTCATTTAGAAGAAATGAGCGTTTTAGTAGACAAGCAACGAGAATTATATGACTTACTCTATAAAAAAATAAACTCATTGCATCAAGAATTAGGCCCTACTATGCTGCCTGCAGAATTTAATTTCTTACACGATGAGAAAGTGCAAATGCATTCGTTTTGGCATAATGAGAAGTTAAATGCACTACGCAGCGAACTATTTATAGCCTCTCTGAAATTGCATGAGGCGTGGTTTGTTGAATCTCTGCGTCAAGGCCATTTAGGCGGAAATTTAAATGCCATCTTTCATTTATTAAGTGGTAGACACTTAGCGATACCTCATCAAGAAACTTGGGTTTGGCAAACTTTATTTATGTGGATCCCTGTAGTCTCTTCTACCTTTGCCTCCATTAGTAGACAATTTAAAAACATTAATGCAGAAATCTTAGGATGGTTATTGATCGATGAGGCAGGACAAGCCGTACCACAATCTGCCATCGGTGCTATCTGGCGTAGTAAACGGACTATCGTGGTAGGCGATCCACAACAAATAGAGCCGGTATTCACCATCCCTGCTGAATTGGTCCACGCAATAGCAACCGAACAATTAAAACAAGATTATGCCAAATATTTACCCATGCAAACTTCCATCCAAAATCTGGCGGATGATGCCAATAAAATAAGTGCTAAAGCTTATCTATCGCAGCAAGTTGAGTGGATAGGTTGCCCATTACGCGTGCACAGACGCTGTTTAGATCCTATGTTTTCCGTTGCCAATAGCATTGCTTATAATAATAAAATGATCCATGCCAGAATGTCTGCATCTGCTGCTAATGGAAAGTCTTCTCTACTAGAAAATGCTTGGTTAGATATTATAGCGCCCACCACCGATAAACAATATGTTGAAGTACAAGGCTTGATAGTGACAAAGTTATTTGCTGTTTTTTTAGAACATTGTGGTCAATTACCCGATCTTTATATTATTACCCCTTTTAAACAAGTTAAACGCAATTTAATGCGTTTAATACGGGATGACAAAAAATGGGAATTGCTTTTACGTTCCCCCTTATTGTTCACTGATAAAGAATTAGGGCACTGGTGTTCAAGCCACATTGGCACAGTGCACACTTTTCAGGGGCGAGAAGCGCATAGCGTTATTTTTGTACTGGGCGTCGACAGACAATCACAAGGCAGTGCAAATTGGGCCGCTAGCAAACCCAATCTATTAAATGTAGCACTCACTCGCGCGCGCGATAATATCTATGTAATTGGCGATTTTGATCTATGGGCAAGTAAAAATTACTTTTCAGAATTGGCACCTAAATTAAAACGAATCAAATTAACAGAGAAAAATCAATTTTTTGAATCGCCAGTGGCAGATGTTCATTTCATATGAGCTATACTCGTTTAACTTAAAAATACGAAGTTAAACCACGGAACATGAAAGTCGTCGTTGCGAGTGCAGCGTGGCAATCCAATGAATAAACCGCAAAGTTGTGGGCTACTCATGGATTGTAGCAAAGCTACGCGCCTCGCAATGACGGCATTTATGTTTCGCGTTAAATCTCGCATTTTCGAGGGCTTCTGGTATAACCCATGTTATTTCTCTTTATCCATCGCTTTTTTCCATACTAAAAATTCTTGCATAGAAATGCCCATACCAAGAATTTTATAATTTTCCAAATGTGCAATTTGATACTGAGTATCTTTAATGAATGCCTCTTGATCTTCTTTTGCAATAGAAGCCTCTGCAAATTGTAAAATTGCTTCTGTTAAAGCTAAGCCCACTAACTTGTTACCAATGATCGTTGCTAATAATTGTTTTTGCAATTGACGATAGCGCACATGGATCACATCAATTCCTATAGAAGTTGTGATAGTTTGATATTGTTGACACGTTCGCAAGTAAGACCAAACATACAGTTCGGCTAATAGCCTAATGTCTTTTAATTCATAAATAGCAATCATCGCTGAAATATACTCTTCTTTAGGCATATCATTAAATGACAATGGGATCAAATGGTTTTTAATGAGCGGAATATTCGCACACAATCGAGCAGTGCGTTTATTGACGTCAATAAACGGTTGCAAATAAGCGATATGAACCAATAAGAAAAAGCTTTGTTCAAAGGGATCTTGTATCTTTTGAGCTTTTTCAACAATATGATTTAATGAATCTAAAATTCTATTGCTGCCTTCTAATGGCAAATAAGTTGACAATGAAATACGAACTGCTTCGTCACGGATCTGACCACTATCATTTGCCAAAACTAATCCATCGGCTAATAGATAATGCATTGTTTGAATAGACTCTACATTGATATCTAGTCTACCAATTCCAGAAACTAGAAATTGAATAGCCTCTTTATGGTTTAATATCATAACCTTTTCTACATCTAATTTCTCTTGCGCTGTTTTTCCTTGCAAAATAAGTTGTTGCGTTTCTAGTAAAGAATAAGTATTGCCTTCTAACCGCGAGGAATTATAGGACAAGTCAATTAACAAGCGATCAAAAATTTTTCGCGTATACGTTTGCAATGAAGGATCGGCCAATAACAACATTCCATTCTCAGATAACTTATCTCGCTCAAATGTCGATAAATAGAAATCTTGATTCGGTATATACTCTCTTATCCAAGCCTCATAATAAGAACAAGGCTCTCGCTCAAAAATAGGTCGCTCTACTTGTTGTAAACTCTTCCGACTATGCTCAGAAAAGAAAGAAGGGTGTGTGCTAAGTACTTCAACTTCAATCCATTGATATCGCCTAGCCCGAGATTGCCCTAACGTCTGCACCTTACTCATTACAACTAATTGCTCTAACCAACGACGTAGCGTACGTTCGGGAACTTGCTCTAACAATGCTGCTCTTATCTCAGATAATGACATAGGATCTGCCTTTCTTTTAAGCAGCTCTATCAATGTATTCACTGTAGCCATGTTATAACCCTCATAATCTAAAATATCGGCCATTTTTATTGAATTATAACATTTTCCCGGCCATTTTTCCATTTTCCCGGCCATTTTCTGCAGTTATCGGCCACATTTCCCGTTTTATCGGCCATTCATGTTCATTTATTCTCCCTTTTTCGTCAGCCCATTTTCTGCGCAATTGTCATAATACGCTCGGTTTTCACATCAGAAAACCGGCTTCCATCGACAGTGCATTGGCGCACGACTTTAAAGCCACACTGTGCCAACATCTCTTTTAATTGCTCAGCACTATACACCTGCAAAGTTTGCTGTGCCAGCGCATTAAATCCCCAGAGGAATAAACACGATAACCGTTGGTTAGACGCAAACTAGGGTTTAATAATCCTATGCGATCATAATGATGCAACGTGCGTACGGACACATTGGTCATTTCACTTAATTCTTTAACATACCATTGGTTCATTTGGTTACTCCTCACTGAAGAAGATAAGCTATGACGCAGCGTCAGAGTCAAGCAATTTTATAAAAATAATTTTTGATCTCATTTTTCAAAAGCCTACGCAAAAAATTTTCACTCATCCTATACAAAAATTGCCTAATCTGTGCTTCTATGATACAATGCAATCCTATTTCTATTAAAAATACGCGGGGGGCCCTATGGCTACAAATAATAACGAATTGTGTTTCTATAGCGTTTTAAGTGATGATGAAAAAAGCAAGGCTTCGTTATATTATTGGAGCAATATCGATAGTGATAATATGGGCACCACTACGCGCCCGTTACCGCCCTT
>CBFGYT010000034.1:0-9911 GCA_965653065.1 uncultured bacterium
TTGCTGTTGCAATAATGAATATATAGGGAAGTAGCAGCGTAAAAGCCAATCGCCAAAAAGATCCACGTGTTAATCTATAGCTGATCTTAAACGCATCCAAAAGACCTTCATCTTCTTCTACAACAACCGCAGCCCATACATAAAAGCGGACATAAAAATACAACAAAATAAAAGAAAGCAATGTCATCAAAGTTGTATACATGACTATGTTATCATCTTCATTCCACTGCCTAGTGATATTAAAAATAGCAAAAGACACAATATAAGGAACCCAAACCGCAATCAGCGATCCCCAAAAAATGCGTGGCATTGTATGAGGATTAATGCCTACACTCATTATTTGTTCATCTGTCACTTGACCGTCGGCCACAGCAGCTAATCGATGTAAAATAATATTTTTATAATACGCATGAATGTATGCAACACCCGCTACCATACATAAGACAGCAATCCAATAGCTAATCACCGTTGCTAAAGAAATATCTGATGAAAGAATATACATCATAAGAAACCGTCCCGTCATGAGTGTTCCTATAGTCCCAAGTATTTCTAAGATAAGAAACCAACTCATGAAGTGAATATTGGATATCCATAAACGAGTAATCACTTTACACAATTGCCAGCCAGTTTGTGGCTTTGTAATGGGATACATATACACTCCTATGCTCTTTGCCTTTTGTCCACTATCTTGAGTATAGTTGCTTTTTATTAGCGTGCTTGCTAATATAGCTGGTATGAAAACATCAATCGCCTCACCATTCTATCGTTATTACTACGGCCTCCCCCGAGGCTAAATTCTATTCTTTCCTTACATTTTCTATCTCATTGAATTAACTGAAGAAAACCCAGCTTAACCACTTTGGTATATACTCTAGTAAATATTCAATGTATCGATCAAAAGTTACCAAAGAGGCTATTATGACGATCTACACTGCAAAACCAGTCGACTCACACGGATGGGTATCCTATACCGACCAAGAAAATCATACTTGGCAAACCCTATTTAATCGACAGTTAACCATTTTGCCTCAATATGCTTGCCAAGAGCATAGAAATGGCTTATCGCAATTGGCTTTAAAAGCAGATGCCATCCCACAAATTCCTAACTTAAATCAGGCTTTTTCTCACTCTACGGGTTGGAAAACAAAAGGCGTTAATGCGCTCATTAGCAATGAGGAATTTTTTACTTTATTAAGTGCGCGTATCTTTCCAGTGGCGACGTTTATTCGTATCCCTGAAGAATTAGATTACTTACCCGAACCCGATATTTTTCACGAAGTGTTTGGCCATTGCCCTATGTTAACGCATCCTTTGATCGCTGCTTTTGTCGAAGCGTATGGCCGCTATGCTTTAACAGCTACCGCCGAGCAATTAGAACGATTAAGTCGATTATTTTGGTTTACCATCGAATTTGGCTTAATCAATACGCCCCAAGGGATCCGTTGCTATGGCGGTGGTATTTTATCGTCTTATCAAGAAACGCGTTATGCAATCGACGATCCATTTCCTAAGCGACACCCCTTTGATTTGCTCGAAGTATTACGTACTCCTTTTCGCATTGATAAAATGCAAGGCATTTACTTTGTACTCGACAGCTTTGAACAATTATTTGCGGTGTTACAAGGCGATACGTTGGCTTGTGCGATAGAAGAAGCGTGTCGTTTGGAAGATAGAGACATACGGGTCAAAGAATAAGCAATCTTGCTATTTTTACTATTTTCTGGCAGTATATGGAATGCGCATTTTGAAGTATACTTCAGTAATATTACTCCAAATATGTAAAGTTTAATGCGGAACTTGGTAGTCGTCATTGCGAGCTTGCGAAGCAATCCAGGGGAGTAACCCACTATTTTACGACTTATTTCCTGGATTGCTTCGCAAGCTCGCAATGACGACTTCCGTCTATCACAACATAAATTCGCATTTTGAATGACGAACAACAATACTACTAGGAAATAAACAATGCATCCTTATGTGAATATCGCGGTCAAAGCCGCACGTAAAGCCGGCGAATTGATTGCTCGCGCACAAATCGATTTAAATAAATTAACGATAGAAGAAAAAGCGCCTAATGACTTTGTCAGTAATATCGATCAAAAAGCCGAACTCATCATTCGCGATGTGATTGAACAAGCTTACCCTACGCATAGTATTTTAGGCGAAGAACACGGTTTAACCGAAAATGACGATGCGGATACAGTGTGGGTCATCGATCCCATCGATGGAACACAAAACTTCATCAAAGGCTTACCTTTTTTTGCTGTTTCCATTGGGATTAAAGAAGAAGGTAAATTAAATCATGGTGTTATTTACGATCCTATGCGTCAAGAATTATTTACTGCTACGCGTGGCAAAGGCGCTTTTTTAAATAGCCGTATTCGTGTCAATGATAAACGTTCATTGAATGGTGCCTTGGTAGCAACCGGCTTCCCACATTATCGCAAAGAAGAATGGTCGCAATATCAAGCAAGTCTACAAACTATTTTTAATCAAGTTGCAGATATTCGTTATTTAGGTTCTGCTGCTCTTGCTTTAGCTTATGTAGCCTGTGGCCGTATTGATGCCTATTGGGAAAAAAGCTTAAAAGAATGGGATATCGCTGCGGGCGCTTTATTAGTAAAAGAAGCTGGCGGTTTAGTCACTGATTTTAGTGGCCAAGAAAATTATTTACAGTCGGGCGATATAGTGGCTGGACCGATAAAATTGTTGAAAGAATTATTGCCTTTGGTGGGATGAGTATTAATACTTAAGAAATATTGAGCCCCCGTTTTGCTTCGAAATGCGAGATTTAACACGGAACATGAACGTCGTCATTGCGAGCAAACGACGCAATCCAGAGAATAGCCCACTACTCTACGATTTATCTCCTGGATTGCGTCGTTTGCTCGCAATGGCGAGAATCAAATATCATAATTATATCAGCGCCATTTTATTTTCATCATGCGGCGCAATACTCACGATTTCTATTTTAAACTTTAACTGTTGCCCACAGAGCGGATGATTAAAATCGATCAACACTGTATTGTCATCAAATTCACGCACCACACCAGGAATAACGCACCCATTCATTTGTGCAAATTCAATAATTAATCCTAAGCGCAATTTTAAAGTATCCGCAAATTGACTGCGGGGCAAACGATGCAAATTGGCAGGATTCGGTAAACCAAATGCATCTTTTGCTTCTAATACAAATTCTTTTTTGTGGCCTTCTTGTAATCCCAATAGATTTTCTTCAAAAGCAGCAGAGAGTTCCTCTTGTCCTAAGCGTAATATCATGGGTTTACGATTCACTCGCGTGCTGTCAGCCACCGAACCATCCATTAATTCTATGGTCATGTGCGCCCACACTTCGCTAGTGTTTGTTATTTTTTTGTCGTTCATAATAATGATTCTCTTTAGTTAACGATGTACACTGATTTTACTTCGAAATATCCTACCTTTTATACTTATCTTTAAAAAACATTTCTTCCATGATCCACATAATCACACCGATGACTACCCACGTATCCGCAAAATTAAACGTAGGCCAATACCAGCCATGATAATGCCATTGTAAAAAATCGATGACATATTGAAAGCGAATGCGATCAATACCATTTCCTATCGCGCCTGCTAAAATTAGCGATAATGCAGCACTGTGCCATTTATACCGTTTATCGGTTTGCAATAATAGTATGAAAATAGCTAAACTCACGACAGCAGAAATACCTAAGAAAAACCACACTTGCCATCCACTGCTATTACTCAAAAAACTAAAAGCAGCGCCTGGATTGTATGTCAGTGTCCAATTGAAAAAAGGAGTCATCACATAAGTTTCATTGAATTCAAAATGTGTGACTGTCCAATACTTACTGAGTTGATCAATCGCGAGTGCTATCACTGTAATCAATAGCCACGGATTAAACGCCATCTTTCTAGGCATAGTGTCGTACCTCACCGCTACCCTCTATATTTTCCACACACCGTTGACAGATTTCAGGATGCGCGGCCACATGCCCCACATCATCTCGTCTATGCCAACAGCGTATGCATTTGGTCGCGTCAATTTTTTTAACCTCAATATGACAGAGCCCTGGCACATTGCCTTCAGCAAACAGAGGTGTTCCTAATGGAGCTAGTTCTACTGACGCTGCTGAAGTAATTAAAATAAAGCGTAACTCATCTTGCAATGCTGTTAATAATTCATAAAGAGGCGGGCTGGCGGTAATAACCACATTTGCTTCTAACCCAGAGCCTATCGTACCCGCAGCGCGTGTCGCTTCTAATACTTTATTTACTTCATCGCGCACTTGCATGATCACTGCAAAATATTCTGCATTCATCGTTGTTTTTTCGCCAAATGCACTTAAACCTTCATAATAAGTGGTAAATAAAACAGAGTCTTCTTTTTTTCTAGGTAAACACTGCCAGATTTCTTCGGCAGTAAAAGTTAAGATAGGCATTAACCAACGCACTAATGCATTTAGAATGTGCATCATGGCTGTTTGTGCTGAGCGTCTGGCAAGGGCATCACGTTTGACAGTATATTGTCTATCTTTAATAACATCTAAATAAAAGCTGCCTAATTCTATACTGCAAAAATGATGAATTTTTTGATAGACCGTCAAAAATTGATACTGATCATAAGCTTCTTTGATTTCTTGTTGTAAGCGATAGGCTCTATCAACAACCCATTGATCCAACGCCACCATTTTTTCAAACGCAACCGTATGCTCATAAGGATCAAAATCAAACGTATTGGCTAATAAAAACCGTGCCGTATTACGAATACGGCGGTAAATATCAGCATTTCGTTGTAAAATTTCATCGGATACAGCTAATTCTGTTTTATAATCCGTTGCCGCGACCCATAATCGTAAAATATCTGCCCCTAAAGTCGTCACTACTTTTTCTGGCGCAATCACATTGCCTAATGATTTAGACATTTTGCGTCCTTCAGAATCAACCGTAAAGCCATGCGTTAATACTGTTTTATAGGGTGCTTTTCCAGTTGCGGCAATCCCCGCTAATAAAGACGTTTGAAACCAACCGCGATGTTGATCGGACCCTTCTGAATAAATATCCGCAGGAAATTGTAAAGCGGGATTTCGCATTAATACGGCGTAATAGCTAACACCCGAATCAAACCACACATCGAGTGTATCTTCAATTTTGATGTAGTCATTTGCATCGGTGACATCAAATTGACTTAGCTGGACTTCTGACCATGCTTCAATACCACGTTCAGCAACAATATCTGCCACAGCTCGAATCAATTCAATACTGTTGGGATGCCATTCATGCGATTCTTTATGACACCATAACGGAATGGGCGTTCCCCACAATCGTTGCCGTGAAATACACCAATCGGGACGATTTTGGATCATCGTGCGTAAGCGCGCTTGACCACTAGGCGGAACAAATTGTACGGAATCGATGGCTTGTAACGCAGCGGCACGTAAGCCTTTATTCTCCATGCTAATAAACCATTGTGGCGTGCTGCGGAAAATAACCGGTGTTTTATGGCGCCAGCAATGCGGATAACTGTGAGTAATGCGATCTAAATGCAATAAATTACCATTGGTTTTTAACGTTTCAATAATCGCATCGTTGGCTTTAAAAATATGTAAGCCACCAAATAAAGGTAATTGTTCGCTGAAACAACCATTGCCTTTCACTTCATGCGTCACCGGCAAATGATATTTAATACCTACCAAATAATCATCTAACCCGTGGCCTGGCGCTGTATGTACTGCGCCCGTTCCTGTATCGGTAGTGACATGCTGCCCTAAAATAATAGGTACTTGTTTATCATAAAATGGATGTTGTACTAATAACCCTTCTAATGCTCGTCCTTGACAATATGCTGCCACTCGATATTGCGTTAACGATAATTTACCGACAAAGTCATTTACTAACGCTTCAGCACACAAATAATAATCGCAATGATTACCGGTGTTCACTTCAATTAAAGCGTAATCTAAATCGGCATGTAAAGCGATCGCTTCATTGGCCGGTAATGTCCACGGCGTTGTTGTCCAAATGGGAACATAAATGTTATTGACTGGAACGGCATGATTCGGCGTATGGTGGCACGCTTGCCAAAATAATTCATTATCCATTACCGCAAAACGCACATAAATCGCTGGCGAAGATTTATCTTCATATTCTACTTCGGCTTCGGCTAATGCAGAGCTACAATCCATACACCAATGCACAGGCTTATAACCACGATGCAAATGACCACGCTGCATCACATCTGCTAATGCGCATAAAATATCTGCTTCATAGCCAGGCGCCATCGTTAAATAAGGATTATCCCAATCGCCAATCACACCTAATCGCTTAAATGCCTCGCGCTGAATATCCATTTGCGATAAGGCATAGTGCCTGCATTCAGCATAAAATGCTTTTTTATCTAAGATCTTTTTTTCTTTCGCTAATTTCTTTTCTACGTTTAATTCAATCGGCAAACCATGACAATCCCAACCAGGAACATAGGGCGCATCTAATCCTTTTAAACTTTGCGATTTTATCACCATGTCTTTTAAAATTTTGCCATAGGCATGACCTAAGTGAATAGGGCCATTCGCATAAGGAGGACCATCATGCAAAATAAATTTTTGCTGTCCTTGACGTTGTTGACGCAACTGTTGATACACTGCTTTTTCTTGCCAAAGTGCTAACCATTTCGGCTCTTGCTGGCTGAGATTGGCTTTCATGCTAAATGCTGTTTGCGGTAAATTGAGAGTTTGTTTGTAATCTATGCTCATCGTCGTTAATCGATTTTTGTGGTTTAAAGATAGCGATAGTATAACGATTTTGCATAGATAGTGCTAGATCACGTGATATTCGGTTAAATAATTATGCTATTCGCCTTTCAAAATACAAACTTTAACCTAGAACACGGAAGTCGTCATTGCGAGCGCAGCACAGCAATCCGGGAGATAAGTCACTATTAATAGAATACTATTTAAACACTATAAAGCGCGATTGCTGTGTTTACCGCCCTTGCGGATAAGGATATTTCGGCATAACAAATTCTTTTTCGCGTAATGCTTTAATCCAACGCCACACGACAAAATCTTCTAGAGTTGGCTCGAAATTAGACACCTCATGATTGGATAGACTGGCTAAAATCCAATAAAGCCGTTGTAATGGATAATGTCCTGATACAATCTCGCTGGTGGGCCACCCTTTTTGTAAAGCTAACGCTAACATCTGTTGCACCACATCGGCTGTTTGTTGCACGATAGTGCCATAACCGCCACCGCCTTCGCCGCCCTCATCACCTCCTCCATTTTCGCTATCGTTCAATACCCATAACTGGGCGATCAATTCATAGCATCCTGAAACCATAAAATCACCATAGTCGTATATTTTCCAACCATTTTTGGCGGTGATAATCGTAGGAGGGACGCCAGGTGCCGGCATTGCTGTTTCTGTTTTACGCACTTCTAAGTAAGGATAACGACACAATAAGGCATAAAACTCTTGTGGCGTAATATCACGATCAAATAATGTACGCCTGGCTTCATGCATAATCTGGCTTAATTGATCTCGTTCGCTTTCTTCTTGGCTCATATAGATTTAATCCGATTGATTTTCATTAGAATACTGGTTTTAGTCATGAGATACAAGTATTTTTTGCGTACAATTTCGTTGCGTTCATGTTTTCTTAAGATTAATAATGCCGCCAAATACACTAAAATGGCGATAACTGGGGGGCTATTTCAACCAAAACATGGCTAAAATTACCCCCTAATTATCGCCATTATGAATTATGCAACTTAAACTATACATATTTCATGATATTTATTGACAATTTCCATGAAAAGTGTATAATAAAGTATATACTTCACATTTTATAGTGATCATTATGGAAATAACTCGCCAACTCTCCTCTGAATTACTCGCTTGTAGCCAATCTTATCCCATTGTTACCATTATTGGCCCTAGGCAGTCTGGTAAAACCACTTTAGTAAAAATGACCTTTCCCAACAAACCCTATGTTAATCTGGAAGACCCCGATATACGTCATTTAGCTTTAACTGATCCACGTCAATTTTTAGAGCAATATCCTGATGGCGCTATTTTAGATGAGATTCAACGCTTACCTGAATTATTATCTTATCTACAAGGGATAGTAGATAACCGCGATACAACTGGTTTATTTATTTTGACCGGTAGCCACCAACTCTCTTTGCAAGCACAGATCACTCAATCTCTCGCCGGCAGAACAGGTGTATTACAGTTATTGCCTTTAAGTTTGACAGAATTAATGCAAAATCATTTACAACACACGCTAGATGAGCAATTATTTTATGGATTCTATCCTCGGATTTATAAACATCAAATTGAGCCGCATCGTTTCTATCGCGATTACGTACAAACTTATATAGAGCGCGATGTAAGACTATTAGTTAATATTAAAGATTTAGATCAATTTCAACGTTTTCTGCGACTTTGTACCACTCGAATCGGACAATTGATTGATTATACACAGCTAGCGAATGAATTAGGTATCTCTCGCCATACCATTAAAGAATGGATCTCTATATTAAAAGCTTCTTTTGTGATAACCACTCTTCCTCCTTATTTTGAAAGTTTAGGTAAACGCATTGTTAAATCTTCAAAACTATATTTTGTCGACGTAGGATTAGCCTGTTATTTATTAGGGATCCAAGATCCTGTTCAATTGAGTAACCATCCTTTACGCGGCTATTTATTTGAAAACTTAATCATCAATGAAGTCACTAAGTCATTATTCTCTCGAGGTGAAGAAGCAAATCTATATTTTTATCGCGATAGTAATCAACTAGAAGTTGACTTAATTTTACCGCGCGCATTATCAATGATTGCTATTGAAATTAAAGCAGCCAAATCATTTCATTCAGAATTTCTGCGTGGGTTAAGTAAATTTAAAGATTTAGTAAAAAATCATACAGTACGAAACTATTTAATCTATACCGGAGAGCATCAACAGAAAGTTCATGATGTCACTCTGCTAAACTATCAAAATACAGAAAAAGTAGTGTCTTCTTAAAGAATAATAACCACTCTATACTCTTAATTCTTCGCCAAATACTCATGCGTTTGCATTTCAATTAAACGGCTCTTGGTGCGTTCAAACTCAAAAGCGAGTGCGCCTTCTCTATAAAGATTGGTCACATCGGTTTCTGCTGATAATACTAGCTTTATATGCGCATCATATAAAATATCGATTAATTGAATAAAATAAATAATTTTATTATTTTCACTGGCTTTAATTTGTGGCACATTACTTAAAAAGATTGTGGTGAATTGTTCGCTTAACACTAAGTAATCGCGTTGGCTTCTAGGCTCGTGACATAGCACTGTAAAGTCAAAACCAGCAATGGCATCGGTATGTCCCCAGTTTTCTATACTGCGGTTTTCTACCAGCAAAGGCTCATAACGAATGGTTTCACTACCGACTAATTTATCAAAGAGCTCTTTCATGCCTTGTTGCTTTTCAATCGTTAAAGGTGTCCAATACACGCCCGCGTTTTCCAAAGTACGTACACGATAATCCATATGACTTGCCAAATGATACACTTGACATTCTTTCTCTAACAATGCAATTGCTGGTAAAAATAATTCTCGCTGTAGACCATTACGATATAACTCATTGGGGGGCACATTAGAAGTAGCAATTAAACTGACTTTTTCATGGAATAGTGCTTGAAATAAATTTCCTAAAATCATTGCATCCGTTATATCATTCACAAAAAATTCATCGAAACAAATGACATCGACTTTTTCGGCCCATTCACGGGCGATAATCTTTAATGGATCAGCAGCTCCTTGCAATGTCGTTAAGCGTTGATGCACGCTGCGCATAAACACATGAAAATGCTGGCGTATCTTACGCGCTCCTGGTATTTGGCTATAAAACAAATCCATTAACCATG
>CBFGYT010000035.1:0-9813 GCA_965653065.1 uncultured bacterium
TTACTTCGAAATGCGAGATTCAACATAGAACTTGAAAGTCGTCATTGCGAGGAGCCAAGCGACGTGGCAATCCAGAGAAAATCCGCAGAATTGTGGGCTATTCCCTGGATTGCCACGTCGCTGCGCTCCTCGCAATGACGGTCGTTAACTTCACATTTTTAACTGAAATAAATACATATACAAAAATAATTATGGAGGTATCTTATGGCCGCGGAACCAGCAAAAGTAAAATCACTAAATAAACCCGTAGACACGGCTATTGCGACATTATTATTTGAAAAAAATACATCCGATTGTTTTAGTATTTTTGAAAATATCACTGTAGAAGGAGCACCAGCGCCCGATTTCGTGGCGCGTATAAAAGAACGTGTTTCGTTAAGTGCTGTGCTGACGAGAATGGATGCAGAACGTTCTACAGAACCCTCAGATAGCAACGTAGTGGGGCGAGATATTTTAAAAGATATTCAAAATACTAACTTTGATCTTTACTTGGCAATCATAAAGGTACATAAATTTTTTATAATGTCTGTACGTGAGATAAAAAGACTCAATGATGATCTAGATGCTAAAAAACAAGCAAAAAAAATTGAAGAGTTCCAAAAAATAAGCGAGGATATTTTAAAACATATTAAAGAAGATCACGCTGATCTTTACAGTTCTTTTGAGAGATTAATAGGAAAGCCACACTCTTTCTTTAAGGCGCATCAAGCATTTATAGATATAGTTCAGAAAGCTATAACGGAAACCCAGGAAAAGATAGAGACAATCAAGAACAATATAATGAGCGACCCGCAAGCTTTAGAGAACATCAAAACGGCTATATGTGATGAGAGTATAAATGCGGGTGGTGAGGCACCTCAGGGAGATGAGCTCTCAATAGCAATACAAAAGAGAGTAATAGAGAACGCAAAAGCGTGTGCATATGAGGAACTTAAGCAATATCAGGCTCAAACAAAAAGTATAGTACTAGATAGACAAGAGGAATTTAAACACTATAATAAAGTTGTAGGAAAAATCAAAGAAGTAATAAAGACAAAGTTTAAATGTGATGAACAAACTGTTGAAAAATTTTATACGATATTTTCAGAATACATTAGAACTACTGACTATACAGCGGGATTAAGCCATGAAAGTAAGGCAATCGAACTTGCAGAAAGTAGTCAAACTATATCAACGAATAAAACAGAAGACGAAATCGAACTTGAAGAGTATAATAACACTGTAGAGGAAATAAAAAAATTTATAGGAAAAAATGTAGAAAAGTTAAGAGAAGCTGGCTCTAGAGGGAAAGGGATGGAAGCTGAGGATGCTGCTCGACAAGAAGAAGCCGAAAAAGCTGCTATACAGAAGGATGCCGAGAGTAATTATATGAATTTTTCCATATACATACGTACTTTTGGCCACGCACCGCTGTCAAAGCATCATGAAGTTCAAGAATATTATGATGCTTTAGAGTCATCAGACAAAAAAAAATTTCAATTATCCATCTTCAATGAAATTCTAATACTTGCGTCAAAAGATATCTGCGATTTTTTTCACCGTACGTCGTCTTCTGACAAACAACAACTTCCACAGGAGCCATCGTTAAATGATCCCAATATATTTTTAGATAAATCAAGGTTGTTTGTTACCTTTTTACGTCATTTTGTTTATTACTATCCGTATTCTAATATTGAGTATAATTCAGAAAATAAAAGAGTATTGCCTGGCCAGATGGCTGCTATCCATGTTGCGCTATCTAGAGAAGACATTGTTTCATTAACAGATTATAAAGAAGTATTCTTCTTCATAACAAAAACGTTGGAAAATCTATTTGGAACACCGTCAGAAGGTGATGAAGTTAAAACTATTTGCCAGCAATTACTGTCTTATATCTTTACTTTTCTAGGAGACTATATTTATAAATTACCACAAGAGATGCGAAATGAATTTCATCAGTTGTTTGGTATGCTGGGAGTTTTAAAACGAGATCTACAACGTAAACCATCTCCCACATCAGAAGGCAAAACGACAACAGAAGCAAAGGCCTCGACAGTAGCTAAACCAGGAAACAGATTTTCAGCGCCAGGTAATACAATGTCAGCTAATGAAAGAGGGGGTATAACAGGCTCTCCGCGTGACGACCAAATTTCATCGTTCTCAACTTATCCAGCAACTGAGAATATTGCAGCAAAATCTAGTGGTAAAGCTTCTCCCTCATTGTCCTCTGCGGAATTAGGGGCGGGTTTTTTTAGTGGCTGGTCAGCTACGTTATCTTCGCTATCTTCGTTATTTGGAGAAAGTAGCGCATCGACAGAAATATCGGTGGTTGATACACCGGCCGTAAGCAAAATAACTTTGGTTTCAATAAAAGATCCAAACAATCCATGGAAGCATTTTCCAGAAACAATCAATGCTGACAATTCCATTTATCTCTCTGTAACAGAGGACGCTATTTTTTATCAAAACAAATTGGGGAAATTTAAATTAGAACGACAAGAAATAGAGTTAAAAAAATTATTTTTAGATGACCATCAGATGACAAATCTCCCTTTATATAACCAAGTGAATCAAGCGGTTATCAGTACTTTTAACTCTATAAAAAATCATCAGGATAGCGATTCAAGTACAGTCGCATTAGAAGATACGTTCATTTTAAATTTATTGGAGACACTAGTTGCAGCACATCAACGTTCTATCTCTCCACGAAAAGAAATAACTCAAGAAAAAGGTAAACCTGCGGAAGAGCCCGTTAAAGAACAAGAAATCACACCTAGCAGAGCACCGGCTATAAATAGACGCCTGATGACAACAGCACCGCTGCCGCCATCGAAGAATGTAGCGGGCCCATTATCACAGCCGACTGTACCCTTGAGCACTGAAGGTGAAGGATCGTTACCGTTGGAACCCGCACAATCAAGCGCAATAGTAAAACGCAGACTCACAGCGACGACGAAGACAGATGACTCATTGTCACCGTCGACGGCACAAGGATCACAGAGACCAGCACCTCTATCCATACTGACTCGCGCGCCTGCACCACCACCACCGCCGCGCAAAGCATCGACATCAGCAGAGCCGCCACAAAATTCAAATGCACCACCACCACGGCGGCCAGCACCTGGAGCAGCGACATTTGTATCGGAGCAAAAATCAACATCAGCACAGTCACGAAATGATAGAAGAACCGGGCCGGCAGCACCGTCACCAGTGTCGTTAACGGCAGGTAGTAGTTCTACAGCAGCAAAACCACTACCACTACCAAGAGATAGTGAGGATAACGATGATAACAAATTACAGAGTGAAACAGTAAAGCCGTTGCTGCCAGCAGCAACAACAAAGGTGGCACCAAGAAAAGGAAGACCGTTGCCGACACCACAAGTAAAAGCACCGGCAGCACCAAGTAGTAGTTCTGCACCAAGAACAGGCAGGCCATTGCCGACACCACAAGTAGAAGCACCGGCAGCACCAAGTGGTAGTTCTGCACCAAGAACAGACAGGCCATTGCCGACACCACCAGCAGGAAGAGGTAGAGGGCAACCAGGTAGTAGTGGATTGTTCAAACCAGAGAATGGAAGTGGTGAGGCGTTTAAAAGACCATTGCCGCAAACACCACCGCAAAGTGGAGAAGATAACGGTTATAAACAGCCAAAGCCACCGGGCGCTCAATAGATATTATATCGCGCACTCTGCGAGTGCGCTTGAGATATATGTGAATCTAAAATTGAACTGCGAGATAAGCGAGATCTACCCCCTCTCCCGCGCTAGGAGTTTTGTTATTATAGTGATCATCTCGCGGGAGAGGGCATGGAAAAAATAGCATTCGTTTCTCGAAATGCGAAATTAAATTATGATAGTTAGTTCCCGTCATTGCGAGGAGCGCAGCGACGTGGCAATCCAGGAATAATCCACAATTCTGCGGTTTATTCACTGGATTGCTTCGCTGACGCTCGCAATGACGAGCGACGTTCATGTTTCAACGTTAAATCTCGTATTTTGAATGACGAACAAGATATAACTATTATTAAATAGAACCCCGCACTAAACCACCAAACACAATTTTCCAATAAAGCCACCGGCTTCTAATTGTTGGTGTGCTTTTCTAACTTCTTCTAGTGGATAAATTTGCGCGATATGTAATTGCAATTTTTTTTGCGCGACTAAAGACAGCAAATTATCTAACTGTTGCATATCAGGTTTCATCAACATGCCGGTGGCATGCACGCCAACTTTTTCTGCCGCAGCAACAATAGTATCTTTTGTCATGGAGGGGGCAGTCACTAACGGTTTATTTTTATCAAGCAATGCAATGGAATTTAAACCGGTATCACCGCCCACCAAATCTAATACGCCATCGACTTTGCCACAAGCATCCAGATAATTGGCAGCACGATAATCAAGACAGCGATCGGCACCGAGTGCATATAAGAATTCATGATTTTTTTGCGAAGCACTGGTGATAACTTCAGCACCGCGTAGTTTAGCCAATTGCACGGCTAAATGACCAACACCACCCGCGCCCGCATGGATCAATAATTTCATTCCTCGGATATCTGGCCCCAATAAATCTAAGCATTGCCATGCAGTTAACCCGGCGAGTGGTAAAGTGCTAGCGGCTGCAAAAGAAATATCGTGAGGTATGTGAGTAATCATATTAACGTCGGCTAATGCATATTCTGCATACCCACAAGGCGCTAATGGAAAACCAACAAAACCACATACATTTTTATCGAGTAAAGTGTTTTGCGTGTCATCGCCTACGGCAATGACGGTGCCAGAGATTTCAAACCCCAATCCACAAGGTAATTCTTTTTCAAGATGCTTGGTAACAAAACTCGTGCCATTTCTTATTTTGTAATCAATAGGATTAATGCCGGCATGGCTTACTTTAATTAATACTTGATTCGGAGAGGATATTTCTGGTACCGGGACATCTGCAACAGTCAATACATCGGCATTACCAAATTGAGAGAGTAGTACTTTTTTCATGGGGGTCTCACTGTTATTGATGGATTGGCAATTATCATAGCATAGAAGTTTATTTTTAAATATATGTTAATTTCAATTCAAAGATCGATGATTATATTCATTTCACATCGAAATGCGAAATTTAGTTATGATAGTGAGCAAACGTCGCTGCGCTCCTCGCAATGACAGCGTTTATGTTTCGTGTTAAATTGCGTATTTCGAAGTGAAACAGATATAGATCCATTCCACAACTCTAAACATAAGTAATATATCTTTCCCTGAGCAAATACTATATAATATACTACAAATCAAAAATTTCAGTAATTTACCACGATGAAATCATACCTACCCGATTTTTCTTTATTGCGTCGCAATCGTCCCTTCGCTCTTTTATATAGTGGCCAATGGGTTTCCTTCATGGGTTCGCAAATGACGATGGTGGCCGTGCCCTATCAAGTGTATCACATGACGCATTCCACCATCTGGGTGGGGGTGGTCGGGTTAGTGCAATTATTTTCGTTATTAATCTGTGCTTTATGGGGCGGCACTTTAGCGGATAAACATCATCGTCGCTCATTATTATTATTAACCAGCGGACTCGCTTCATTGGGATCGCTGGCGTTATTAATCAATGCCGCTTGGTTTTCTTCTTTGGGACTTATCTTATTAACTGCCGTATGGATGGCAGGCATTATGGCCGTCGATAGGCCGGCGCGCGATTCATTAACACAACAAATTGTTGCTAGAGAAGACTATGCAGCATTAAGTGCATTGAATACATTTAAAATGAATTTTTGTATGATAGCAGGCCCTGCCATCGGCGGGCTTCTGGTCGTACATATTGGTTTAGTGGCGGTATTTACGCTTGATTTAGTAAGCTTTTTATTTTGTATGCTGACCATCGCTTATTTACCAAATCATGCCAATCCTAATGCCGAGCGTAAAGTGGCATTTTGGAATTCTTTAAAAGAAGGGTTGCAATTCGCACGTTCTAGGCAAACGCTGCTGGGCAGTTATTTTGTAGATTTTTTTGCGATGTTATTTGGTATGCCTATGGCATTATTTCCCGCGATTGCGTTACATATATTTGGCGCAGCTTCTTTGGGATGGTTATACACAGCGCCAGCCGTAGGCGGATTATTATTTTCAATGGTGAGTGGTCCGTGTCAACGTATTCAACGACATGGTTTAGGCATTGCGATTTCCGCTGCTTTATGGGGTGTGGCAATTTTATTATTCGGTTTAATGCATACTTTATGGAGCGCATTATTTTTCTTAAGTTTAGCGGGTGCTTTTGATGCCGCCAGTGGGTTATTTCGCCAAACCTTGTGGAATGAAACCGTGCCTAATCATTTGCGTGGACGTTTGGCGAGTTTAGAAATGTTAAGTTATTTAAGTGGCCCTAGATTAGGCGATTTCGAATCGGGATTGGTCGCCAGCATATGGAGTATTCCAGCATCGATTATTTCGGGGGGGATTCTAACGGTGATCAGTGTCGTTGGCTGTTGCTGGGCATGGCCAGAATTTACGGCTTATAATAGCACGGTGATTCAGTCTGAGTTAGAACTGCAAGAATAAACATGATGATATCTATATGATTTATATGATGTTTTTACTTTAATGGTCGCTAAGCCCTCATTTCAAGAGCTCTCTTGACTTCATAATATATGCTGCATATAATATGCTGCATATATTATGAAGTTTTGAAGAGCATTATGGACATACAAAGCCTTTTCCCGCAAAAGATTGCGCTTAATTCTAATTTCTGTAACAGAAAAAAAGAGCAAAAGCATTTATTAGACAATATTCAAGGCGTTAGGCCCACTTTGATTGTTTCTCCTAGAAGATATGGGAAAACAAGCTTAGGATTATATGTAATCAATAAGCTAAAATTGCCATATGCACATGTGGATTTGTTTCCATTGATAGATATTAGTGAAACAGAAAGTGTTATTATAAATGGTGCTGCAAATATTCTTGCTTCTATGGAAACAACGCCGCAAAAGGCGATGAATGTCATTGCACAGTTTTTTTCAAATATGAATATTAGTTTTAGAGTGCTCAATTCTAAAATTGAAGTTGATATGATGAAATCTTCTAGAATGAATACAGAGTCTTTTCTTACTATTTTAAATAAGCTTGATAGTATACTAGGAAAGAAGAAGGTAAAAGGTATTCTTTTTTTAGATGAATTTCAACGATTAGAACAATTCTCCAACTCTATTCGAATTGAAGCTACCTTACGTAATGTGGCGCAAAACTCAAGAAATTTATGTTTTATCTTTTCTGGAAGTAATCGGCATTTACTCACCAGAATGTTCGATGATAGTAGTCGCCCTTTGTATAAATTATGTGATAAGATATCTTTGGGTAGAATAAGAAGTGAAGATTTTATTCCATTCATAGACAAAACCATGCAGAATGCCATTAGTAAAAAAATATCTATAGAAGCGATCCAATGTATTTTATCTTTAACAAAGAATCATACTTATTATGTTAATGTGTTATGTTCGCGCCTAATTCGTGATAAAGAAGTTTTTATGGAAGAGAATGTAAAGCAATCTTGGCATAGTTATGCATTAGAAGAGAAATCTACTGTGTTTAAAGATCTTGAATCTTTAGCATTGAACCAATTTAAAGTGCTAGTGTCGATTTCAAGACAAGGAACCGTGGCAGCTCCGATGGGAGATGAGTTTTTAATGCTAACAAAAATAGCTATTTCTAGTATGCGTCAATCTTTGAACGTATTGCTAGAAAAAGATTATTTGTATCAAGATCAACAGGGAAACTATAATGTATTAGACCCACTGGTTGAGTATATTTTATGTGGATTCTCTTAAAATATATTTCTGTTAGTCACGCATCATTAGAAATGTAAATATGAATAATTCATCTTCACTTCGTAAAATCATTCATGTCGATATGGATTGCTTTTATGCTGCTATTGAAATTCGTGATAATCCACGCTTAATGCATAAGCCGGTGGCAGTGGGCGGGCGCGCTGATCAACGTGGTGTGTTGTGCACTTGTAATTATGTGGCAAGACAATATGGATTGCATGCTGCCATGGCGAGTAAAACGGCACTGCGCTTGTGTCCTGATTTAATTTTATTGCCAGTCGATATGGCAAAGTACAAAGCGGTATCTACACGCATACAAGCTATCTTTAAACAATATACGTCATTAGTCGAACCATTATCATTAGATGAAGCCTATTTAGATGTGAGCCAATCCTCACATTGCCAAGGTAGCGCCACTTGGATAGCAGAGGCCATTCGCGCGCAAATCTTTAAAGAAGAGCATTTGACTGCGTCTGCAGGAGTCGCCCCTAATAAATTATTAGCAAAAATTGCCAGTCAATGGCGCAAGCCCAATGGATTATTTGTCATTCTGCCACAAGATGTGGCGCGATTTATGCAGTACTTACCTGTCGATAAATTATTTGGTGTGGGGAAAGTCACGGCAGAAAAATTGCATCGCTTAGGCGTTAACACGTGCGGTGATCTACAGCAATTTTCGCAAATTAAATTAGCGCAATGGTTTGGTAAAATGGGGGTGCTATTGTATCAACAATGTCGTGGGCTGGATGAGCGTAAGGTGGAAAATGATCGGCAGAGAAAATCAGTGAGTGTAGAAGAAACGTTTACCTATGATATTCATTCGTTAGTAGAAGTTAACAATGCATTAGAAACCTTGTATAGACGTTTAAATATTCGCTTGACGCGTCAAGAAATGCCGGAGATAAAAAATCAATTTGTTAAAGTCAAGTTTTCTGATTTCTCACAAACAACAGCAGAAAAGAGTAGCCAGCAATTAAAATTGGCTATTTTTTCTGAGTTATTGCAATCGTTATTGAGTAAATCTGAAAAGCCAATACGGTTATTAGGCATAGGCGTACATTTTCGCGAACACGAAGAGGCAGAAGAAACGCAGGGGCTGTTGTTTTAAGAATGATTTGTCTTTCTTTTTATATATACCCGTTACACTTCAAAATGCGAAGTTTAACCACGGAACCTGAAAATCGTCATTGCGAGCGCAGCGTGGCAATCCAGTGAATAATCCGCAGATCTGTGGACTATTCGTGGATTGCAACAAAGCTTCGCTCCTCGCAATGACGGGAGTTAAGTTCGCATTTCAAAAGGCGAGTGGTATATCCCTATGGTTTATTTGAGTTTTTATCAATTATAAGAACAAGATCTTTCATTAGAATCATAAATTTTCTGTTATTAGCAAAACCAGTATTTCTTGACAAAGTATGCCACCAAGTGGTATACTGTATTCATAGTATGCTGGTTGAGTTTTTATGGAAATATACAAGAATAAGCTATTTCATCAATGGTCAAAAGAAGAATGTCTTAGCGATAAAGCTTTAATTGACGCAATAAGCGAAATGGTAAATGGCATTTACGATGCCAATTTAGGTGGATATATCTATAAGAAACGTATAGCCATACGCGGGAAAGGTAAACGAGGGAGTTTGCGAACAATTATTGCTTATAAAGCGGAAGATAAAGCCATTTTCATTTATGGATATGCAAAAAATAATAAAAGTAACGTTTCGGTTAAAGAAGAATTAGCTTTAAAGAAATTGGCGAAGATTTATTTCAGTTACGGAGTCAATGAAATTAAAAAAGCAGTTCAAATGAATGAACTTATAGAGGTATATGATGAAGAAGACAATTTTAGAAACAGTGCATGAAACAGTAAAAGGGCTGCATCATGTTGGGCTTGTTGAAGCACAAACGATGCGTGAATTTGATGCTATGTGCTTAACGCCTATTAAGGAATTAACACCAAAACAAATTCAGCAATTAAGGAAACGAGAAAAAGTAAGTCAACCCGTGTTTGCAGAATATTTAAATGCGG
>CBFGYT010000036.1:0-9749 GCA_965653065.1 uncultured bacterium
TCTAAAGTCGAAACGCGAGATAAGCGAGATCTACCCCCTCTCCCGCGCTAGGAGTCTTGTAATTATAATGATACTATCTCGCGGGAGAGGGGGTAGATCCAGGTGAAATTAGGGATCGGTGCTTAATTCAAGATTAAACGATGTTCAGCACACAACAAGCTAAGATTTCAGCTTTAGATTCACATATATATAGATATTTCAAAAATAAGGAAACAACATGACTAACAATGTAACTGAAAATCAACGCCCTAATTTCGATGAAGAACTACAAGCCATCGCACAATATGTGATGAAAACACATGAGCCTTCTAAAGAAGCATTAGAAACAGCGCGATACAATTTCATGGATAGTTTAGGCTGTGCATTATTGGCTTTACGCTATGCAGAATGTCGCAAGTTATTAGGTCCTTATATTCCAGGAACACAAGTGCCTTTTGGCGCACGCGTGCCTGGTACCAATTATATTTTAGATCCCGTCAAAGCCGCATTTGATATCGGCGCTATGATACGATGGCTAGATTTTAATGACACCTGGTTGGCGGCGGAATGGGGCCATCCATCCGATAATATCGGTGGTATTTTAGCCATTGCGGATATGTTGTCACAAAAGCGAATTCACGAAGGATTGCCGCCATTGACTATGCATGATGTATTTCTTGCTATGATTAAAGCGCATGAAATTCAAGGCGTCTTAGCGTTAGAAAATGCGTTTAATCGCGTTGGATTAGATCATGTGATTTTAGTTAAAATCGCGACTACGGCAATAGCGACACAGTTGCTAGGTGGCAGTGAAGCACAGTTATTAAATGCACTCTCTTTAGCTTTTGTAGATGGACAAAGTCTGCGAACTTATCGCCATGCACCGAATACGGGGAGTCGCAAATCATGGGCTGCAGGAGATGCAACCGCACGAGCCGTGCAATTGTCTTTGATGGCGATGAAAGGAGAGATGGGTTATCCTAGTGCATTAACAGCACCGCGTTGGGGCTTTTATGATGTGTTATTTGGCGGAGAAAAATTTAAAGTAAATAAGCCTTATAGCAATTACGTGATGGAAAATATTTTATTTAAAATCTCTTTTCCGGCCGAGTTCCATGCACAAACCGCGGTAGAATGCGCGTTCAAATTGCATAAATTAGTTTCTGATAATTTAACACAAATTGATAAAATTGTATTGACGACTCAAGAGCCGGCGATCCGCATTATCAGCAAGACCGGACCGTTACATAATCCTGCGGATAGAGATCACTGCTTACAATATATGGTTGCTATTGGATTATTATTTGGTGAATTAACGGCAGATGATTTTGAAAATAGTCGCGCCGCAGATCCGCGTATCGATGCTTTACGCGAGTTGATGGTGGTAGAAGAAGATCCGCAATTTACCTTAAACTATTATGATGAAAATAAGCGCGCCATAGGCAATGCAATACAAGTGTATTTTAAAGATGGGACGCATACGGAAAAAGTATCGATTGAATATCCCGTAGGACACAGACGTAGACGTGAAGAAGGAATACCCTTGTTATTAGAAAAATTCAAGACAAACTTACTGTCTTGCTATGCCGAATTAAAAGCAGACGAAATCTATAGTTTATGTCTAGATAAAAAGAAATGGGATACAATGCCAGTACACCAGTTTATGGATATGTTGGTGATTTAATCATACGCCTTATTTTGTATTATACTTAATATATAGACTCGTTTTACTTCGAAGTGCGAAGTTGGGGTGTTATATTCACGGATTGTCATCCCCGTGCATTCGGGTATTGTACCCTCATGAAAATGGGGGCAGTGAAAGCTGAACAAATCGTGAATTATTTCTGGATCCCCGCGTGCGCGGGGATGACAATGTACGACAATATTCACTAAACTTCGCATTTTCAAAGAGAGTGCTATATACCATAGCATCACTTACTATGGTGACTTAATGTTTCTTTAAGGAGGCAGACAATGTCAACAGGTGCAAAGAGCATATGTGCCATCTGCTTTGGATTAGCCATAGGGGTTGTTTCTGGATTGGGCTATTTTATCATGGGGCTCATATCCATGGGACATACTGCAACTCTTGTGACAATGATGGGAGAACTATATATTGGTTATAAACCTACTTTTGTAGGAAGCCTAATCGGTGGCTTTTGGGGATTCCTCGATGGTTTCATCATGGGCTTTTTAATTGCTTGGTTCTATAATCTGCTTTGTAAAAGTTGCAAATGTAAAATCTGTAGCAGTTGTGCCAGTGACAATAAAGAATAATAATTATAATTAATTTTTGTGATTAAGCTACGAAAAGGTAGAGGCATAGGGCTGCATTTATGTTTTTTAGATATTAAGTTCGCATCTTGAAGTGTTTCTGGTATATACCAACCGGTCATGCACTTGATTATTACAATATTTCCGATAGACTTAAATAAGAATCACTTTAAGGAGTATTATCATGCGTTCGCTATTTCCAGCTATTTATCGGGGGTTCGTTATCGTCTTATTGACTTTAACATTCGGTGTCGCATTGGCATTGCCATCGCCAGCGGGTAATTGGACGACGATTGATGATCAAAGTCATAAGCCTAAATCTGTGGTGAATCTTTATATTAGTAATGGTAAATTATACGGCAAAATTACAAAATTATACAAAGAAAATATACCAGAAAAAGGAGATACCTGTACTAAATGTAAAGGTGCACTGAAAGATCAACCGTTGATTGGTTTACCCATAGTGCAAGGATTACAACAACAAGACGATGGTTCTTGGTCTGGCGGCACGATTACCGATCCTAAGACGGGGAAAGTCTACAAATGTACAATGACACCCAGTGCTGATGGCAAAACCTTAAAAGTCAGAGGCTATATTGGCGTTTCGTTATTAGGTCGTACTCAAACATGGCAGAAAGCGAATTAGCTAGAACATAAGTTATACTGCTGGCCATTCGAAATGTGAAGTGAGCGACCGTCATTGCGAGGAGCGCAGCGACGTGGCAATCCAGTGATACACCACAATTCTATGGGCTATTCTCTGGATTGCCACGTCGCTGCGCTCCTCGCAATGACAACGTTCGTGTTCTGTGTCAAGCTTCATATTTCCAAGCGAAGTGCATATACCTTCACACAAAATTAAACACTTCTATTTTAGCCGGTGGAATATTATACCAAACAATTTTCGAATGAATTAAGTGATAATTCTTAGGGTAAATGTCTTGATGGCTGGTAATATCGTAAGTAAATTGTATGTATTGCCCATGCTTGGGAAGTAACCTTGGGATTTGTTCTAATATACCACTGCGAACTTCATTCGATAAAGAACGCAATGGTAATCCTGAAATAATAGATTCCGTAGGATAAGGGAAATCTTTTAGCAATTGTGTTAATTGCAAAGCATCCCCTTCAATCACTGTAATTTCAGGAAAACGTTTTTGTAAATCTTTAACAAATTCGGAAACATATTCAATCGCTATAATACGTTTTGCAGCAATGCCACGGTCCAGCATTGCTTTGGTAATAGAGCCTGTTCCAGCCCCTAATTCAACGACAAAGGAATTTTCCACTAGCGGGATGTAAGCGGCCATAGCATTAGCAAGATATTTTGAACTCGGTAATATAGCACCGGTTGCGCCTGGATTGTGGATAAGTGCTTTTAAGAAAGACAATGTGGTGTGTGGTTGGTGAATATATTGTTGTATATGTTCATCAATAGTTTGTGCATATTTATTTTTTTTATATATTGCTAACCATAGGCTTTGCAGCCGCAACCAGAGAGCGGTTCGCCATTGTAAAAATTGCTTGCGTAGCTTTTTGATAAAAGCGGGGTTATGTAAATTAGCCATTTATTCCTCACACACACAGTGATCCAGAAAATATAGCAAGAGTTAGCCAAAAAAGGCAATAGGGTACAGGCCATGGGGTTGTGTCTTGCTTATAATTTCGCTATAGTGATTTCTTGATTATTAATGAATAGATGAGATGTGAGTGAAAGCACTGCTGACGCAAATAGTCGATATTGCTCAAAAAGCGGGTGAAGCCATTTTAGAGGTTTATCACAGCAATACGCATTTCGATATCACTTTAAAAGAAGACAATACCCCTGTTACCACAGCCGATTTAGCGGCACATGAAGTTATCACCCGAGAGTTACAAGCATTAACCCCTAGCTATCCAGTATTGTCTGAAGAAAGTGCAAGTATTCCCTATGAAGAAAGACAGCAGTGGCAACAATATTGGCTAGTCGATCCGTTAGACGGCACTCGTGAGTTTATTCATCGTACAGATGATTTTACGGTGAATATTGCTCTTATTACCGAGCAAAAATCGGTTCTTGGAGTGGTGTATTCACCTGTCAGAGCCATTGCCTACGCAGCTGCAACAGGAGTGGGTGCCTTTAAAATAGATGAAACTGGCGCTTGGCAGAGTATTCATACTCGCACTAAACCATCAAAAATGAAAGTAGTCGTGAGTCGTTTCCACAATAGCGATCGTTTAGCACAACGATTAGCCAAGTTAGGAGAGTATGACGTTCAAACGATGGGTAGTGCGTTGAAACCGTGTGTGATTGCCGACGGAGAAGCGGATCTTTATATTCGTTTAGGGCCGACTTCCGAATGGGATACCGCTGCCTCACAGTGTATTTTGGAGTTAGCAGGAGGGGCGCTGTTTGATCTCTCCGGGCAAAGCTTATGTTACAATAGCAAAGATTCGTTATTAAATCCTGCCTTTATTAGCGTAGGAGATCCCAAATTTAACTGGTTAGATTATTTGCAATTCTAAATGAGGAGACAGCAATGAGTTCAAAGCGTGTAGTGGTTACCGTAACGGGTGCAGCAGGGCAAATCAATTATGCCTTATTATTTAGAATTGCTTCGGGCGCCATGTTTGGTCCTAACACGGAAGTTGAATTGCGATTACTCGAATTAGAAGTTGCCATGCCCGCATTAAACGGCGTTGCCATGGAGTTAGACGATTGTGCTTTTCCTTTATTAAAGAAAGTCACTTGTACCAGTGATATTAATGTAGCCATGCAAGGAACGAATTGGGCTTTATTAGTAGGTGCAGTGCCGCGCAAGGCCGGTATGGAGCGCTCTGATCTATTAAAGATAAATGGTGGCATTTTTAAAGAACAAGGTAGAGCGATCAATGATCATGCGGCCAGCGATGTGCGTATTTTTGTGGTAGGCAATCCTTGCAATACCAATGCCTTGATCACTCTGCATCATGCCCCCGATGTGCCACGCGATCGCTTTTATGCGATGACGATGTTAGATGAAAATCGTGCGCGCATGCAATTGGCATTGAAAGCAAACGTGGATGTGACCACTGTTGAGAATATGTATATTTGGGGCAATCATTCCGCTACACAATACCCAGATTTTTATAATGCGACCATTGAAGGAAAACCCGTTGTTGATGTGATCAGCGATCTGAATTGGTTGCAAAATGAATTTATCACTACTGTGCAACAACGTGGCGCTGCGGTGATTAAAGCGCGCGGCGCGTCTTCAGCCGCATCTGCCGCCAATGCCATTGTCGATGGTGTGTATGAATTAGTGCACGATACGGTGGGTACTAGTGGTTATTCTATGGCGCGGATATCAAAAGGCGAATATGGTATCGATGAAGGCTTAATGTTCTCTGTTCCTTGTCGTACTGTCAATGGTCGCTGCCAAGTGATTGAAGGATTGACACATAATGCATTCAGTCAAGAGAAGATAGCGCGTACCTTGAATGAATTACGAGAAGAAAAACAAGCTGTAGTAGAGTTGGATTTGATAGCATAGGAATGAGATTGATTTTAAAGAGGATTTGATATATATGAGAATCTAAAGTTGAAATTTTAGCTTGTTGTGTGCTGAATATTATTTACTCTTGGATTAAGCACAGATTTTTAATTTCACCTCGATCTACCCCCTCTCCCGCGCTAGGAGCTTTGTTGGTATGATGATGCTTTTCGCGGGAGAGGGTTGGGGAGAGGGCTAACGTGAAGTTTGTGAGTATACTATTAGCTTTAAAACGGATATTATTCCTCTTTATTCAACATATCTACGGGTAACGTTAACTCTAAAGTTTTTACTCGTCGATTGTCGGCTTGTAATACTTTAAAGTGTAAATTGTCATAAACAATTTGCTCACCTTTTTTGGGTAAGTGTCCCAATGCAGCAATCAACACACCACCGACGGTATCAAATTCTTCGTTACTCCATTTGAGTTTAAAGAATTCATTAAAAGCTTCAATCGGAGTTTGTGCTTTGATAATAAAAATATTATTGTCATGAGAAATAATATTCACGTCTTCTTCAATATCATATTCATCTTCAATTTCACCGACAATTTGTTCTAAGACATCTTCTATGGTGATAAGACCCGACACGCCGCCATATTCATCGACAATAATCGCTATATGATTATATTCCATACGAAATTCTCGTAACAACACATCAACGCGTTTACTCTCAGGAATAAAAGTGACTTTACGCAATAAGTCATTTAATTGCAAAATGTTTTTGGACAAATCTTTTTGAATATCATAATTCAATAAATCTTTTGCCAATAAAATCCCCACCACTTCATCGCGATTTTCACCAATGATAGGGAAACGCGAATGACCACATTCGGTGATACGCGGTAAAAAGTCGGAAATGGGTTCGTCAATTTCAACGACTACCATTTGCGATCTAGGGATCATAATATCGCGTGCTTGTAACTCAGAAACGGATAATACCCCTTCTAACATTTGTAGCGTTTGTGGTGCAATTAAATTGCGTTCAACAGCATGATGCAGGATTTCAGTCAATTCTTCTTTGTCGTGAGGCTCGCGCATTAACGCATGACTGATGCGCTCTAACCAACTTTTAGACTGCGACTCGTCTGTGTCTGTTTCATCATGCATGATAATTATATTTCCTCGTAAGGGTTACTAATGCCAAGTTGCTTCAAGATAGCAATTTCTAAATTTTCCATGAGAGCCGCTTCTTGTTCTAATTCATGATCATATCCTAACAAATGTAAGGTTGCATGTACGGTCAAATGGGCGGCATGTGCGGTCACTTCTTTTTGTTGTTCTTTTGCTTCGGCGATGACAATAGGTGCACACAAGACAATATCGCCAAAACCAGTTTGCAATAAAGCTTTGCTATCGGGAGTTAATAAAGTTTCGTCGAGCACTTCAAATTCATCAAAAGGCTGATCATAATAAAAAGACAATACATTGGTAGCATAATCTTTATGTCTATAATCGTGATTTAACATTTTTCCTTCGTCGGCATCGACAATGCGTAAGGTAATTTGCCAATCTGGATGATGATGTGCTGCTTGTCCGTGAGCCGCTTCGTAGTTTAATGCGCTTTGGCACCAGTAAGCAAAATCGCTTTCTTCGGCGATGAGTGTTGAAGTATCGATTTGTTGTAAAGCAAAATCAAGTGTTACATTTGTTTTCATAGATCGTGATCAGTATCATATTGTTCATAGGCACGAATGACTTTTTGTACGATGGGATGCCGCACAGCGTCTTTCGCTTCAAAATAAGTAAAATGAATGTCATTGACCGATTTTAACACTTCAATGGCATGAATTAAACCCGAAGGCGAGGCACGAGGTAAATCGATTTGCGTAATATCGCCCGTTACCACCGCAATAGAGCCGAAACCAATGCGCGTCAAAAACATTTTCATTTGCTCGCGAGTAGTATTTTGCCCTTCATCTAAAATAATAAAAGCATTATTTAACGTGCGGCCGCGCATATAGGCAAGGGGTGCAATTTCAATACGATTTTTGGCTAATAATTTAGCAACTTGCTCGGCGCCTAACATATCATATAAAGCATCATATAGAGGTCTTAAATAAGGGTCTACCTTTTGCGCTAAGTCGCCGGGTAGATAACCTAAACGTTCACCGGCTTCTACGGCAGGGCGTGTTAAAATGATACGGTGGACGATTTCTTTTTGTAAGGCATCAACGGCCATAGCTACGGCTAAATAGGTTTTACCGGTACCGGCAGGGCCTACACCAAATATGATGGAATTATTTTTGATGGCATTCAAATAATCACGCTGATTGTCGCTTTTGGGTGTTAATCGACCGGCTTTATTTAAGATTTCAATCTTTTCTTCAGGTAAATCAGTGAGATAGGTGGGGTTTTCCGTCAAACGGTCGCCTAGTACTAGATGAATATCTTCCAAGCTTAAATCCTGTTGATGCACGGTTTTATTGTATAAGTCTGTTAAAATTTTGGCTGTTTTTAATACAGAATCGGCGGGGCCACTGATTTTAAACGAGCCACTGCGAGGCGAAATCGAAATACCCAAACGTTTTTCTAGAAATCGTAGGTTTTCATCGAATTGCCCACACAATTTAGCCAACCGGTCGTTGTCAACCGGGGTAAAACTCACTCTTTCTTCAATAAATGTACTGTTCAATGTTCACCAATATTATCTATATCGACTATATAAGTATAGCATTTTTCTATGGGAGGCGGTAGAGGGTAGCCGTAAGGGAACATTTTATGTGTAAAATTGTGTAAAATTATTGCATTTTTACTCTTAGTTAGATAAACTAAGCCAAATATTAGCGAAGAGATAAATATGGCCACAAACAACAACCACACTAGCGAAAAATTGCTAACTGCAATCAACAATCAAGATATACCTAGCGTACAACAGCTGCTTAAAAATTCACATTTTCCTTGCACATTGATCTGCATGCAAGATGAGCGGCAAAATACAGCGCTGCATTATGCGGCGGCACTTTCTGATTGGGGTAAAGCATTTATGATCATACACACTCTTTTACAGCATCCGCTGGGTGTCGACGATGTTTTTGCACAAAATGTACAAGGTAAAACAGCATTGCATTATGCCGCTGATATGGGGCATGACTTAATAGTACAGCGTCTCATAAGTCATTTGAGGTTACGTGTAGATCCTATGACTATTCCATCCTATATTTCGATGAAGGATAACATGGGACAAACTCCGTTGCATTATGCTGCGAGGAAAGGATATCCTTGGGTTATACCGCATCTTTTGTCAGTAGGTGCCTATATCGATGCGCAAGATGAAATGGGTGCGACGACATTACATTATGCTGCCGCTGCAGGCAATGATGTTATAGTCAATATGCTTTTAAGAGCGGGTGCTAATATCCATGCGCAAGATCAAGGTAGCGCGACTCCATTACATCGCGCCGCTGCTACGGGCAATGGTGCTACTGTCGATACGCTTTTAAGAGCGGGTGCTAATATCCATGCGCAAGATCAAGATGGCGCGACTCCATTACATCGCGCCGCTGCTACAGGCAATGCTGCTACTGTCGATACGCTTTTAAGAGCAAAGGCTAATATTCATGCGCGAGATCAAGTGGGTGCGACTGCATTACATTGCGCCGCTGTTGCAGGCAATGGTGTTATTGTCGGTAAACTTTTAAATGCCGGCGCCGATATCCATGTGCGCAATGATTATGGAGCAACGCTATTACACTACGCGGTAGTTTCTGTAAACTTACAGATGTTAACTGCACTAATAGACGATTATAAATTAGATACCAATTTAACAGATAACTATGGGAATAATGCACTATCTTACTTAGATCGCGAAAGTGCATATTATAATATAATAGAAGCAATACTCTCTGGCAGCTTGCGTCCGCCTAAAATAGATGAAGAAGAGGGCGATGAAATAAGTCGGTATCCAATAAGAAATCAAAGTGACCGACGAAGCGCGCAACTAAACAGAATTTATAGCCGTGAAACAAATAGTGGTAGCCAATTG